>NZ_KV831762.1:0-76210 GCF_001837205.1 Streptococcus sp. HMSC064D12 | reverse complement strand
TGTCTCATCATACTCGTCTTTCCAATTCCCCAGTCACCCTGGATAGAAATTGATAGAGGAGTCGAACAAGTTTCAATAAAACTTTTAAGACCTTCGGTATATTGTTCAATTCCTAGCAAATCTTTCGAAGTAGGTAAATCACTTATTGAAGTAGACATAATATAAACCTTTCTATAATCCCAATATATTTGACCTATTCTATTTTAATATAAACAAACCATTCTTAAAAGTAGAAATACATGATTTTTGAATAAATAGTCAATACCTTTCAAAACCTTGCACATCATCCTCATAGTGTTATAATAAAATTGTCGGTCTGTCTAGAAATAATGCAACTTTTAGGCAGAATGACTTAGAAAGAGGTGTTTATGACATATTCAAAAAAGGTTTCCCTTTCTGAGGTAAACCAATCCATAGATACACCAAATAATAATCGCTTTTGGCAAAATCTTAAGGCTTTCTTGGGACCTGGGGCTCTTGTGGCCGTGGGTTACATGGATCCAGGGAACTGGATTACCAGTGTCGTCGGTGGGGCGACCTACAAGTACAGTCTTCTTTTTGTCATCTTAATTTCATCTTTAATAGCTATGCAGTTGCAACAAATGGCCGGGAAATTAGGGATTGTGACCCAAATGGACCTGGCCCAAGCGACTGCCTACCACTCGCCCAAATGGTTGCGATACACGCTTTGGGTGATTCTGGAGCTTGCCTTAATGGCGACGGATTTGGCTGAGGTGCTTGGTTCTGCCATCGCACTGAACCTGCTCTTTGGTATTCCAATTATGGTTGCCATTCTGGTGACAGTCCTAGATGTCTTCCTACTCCTACTCATCATGAAGCTGGGATTCAAGAAAATCGAGGCTATTGTTTCAACCTTGATTTTGACCATCTTGGTTATCTTTGTCTACCTGGTAGCCTTGTCTGAGCCTAGTATTACGGGAATCCTCGAGGGTTATCTCCCTACGCCAGCGCTCTTTGAGCCACATGCTGCTGGGCACACCAACCAGTTGACTTTGGCACTTGGGATTGTGGGTGCAACCGTTATGCCACATAACCTCTACTTGCACTCATCCTTGTCACAGACTCGTAAGGTTGACTATTCTGATGGTAAAGATGTGACAAAGGCTGTCCGTTTCATGACCTGGGACTCCAACATTCAGTTGACTTTGGCCTTTGTGGTTAACTCCCTCCTCTTGATTTTGGGTGCAGCTCTCTTCTTTGGCCACGCTTCTGATATTTCAGCTTTCTCACAAATGTACAATGCCCTTCAGGACTCTAAGATTGCTGGTGCGGTTGCTAGTTCAACACTTTCAACCCTCTTTGCCTTGGCACTCTTGGCTAGTGGTCAAAACTCTACCATTACTGGTACCCTAACTGGTCAAATTGTCATGGAAGGCTTCCTCCACATGAGGTTACCTCAGTGGGTTATTCGTTTGTTCACACGTCTCTTTGCACTGCTTCCTGTTATCGTTGTAGCCATTCTCTACGGCGATCAAGAAAAGACCCTGGATCAACTCTTGGTTTATTCACAAGTATTCCTTTCAATTGCCTTGCCATTCTCTATCTTCCCTTTGATTTACTACACTTCTAAGAAATCACTCATGGGAAAACACGTCAATGCCAAGTGGAATACCTTCCTTGGTTATGCCATCGCTATTGTCCTAACCATTCTCAATCTCAAACTTATCTTTGATACGTTTTAAACAAAAAAATAAGGCCAGCGCCATGCTGACCTTGTTTTAGTTTTTGAAGGCGTCAACGAGAACTTGGAATTCTTCGTTGCTGAGGGTAATCCCCTTGCCCATCTTGGTATGGTCTGGACTCCACGTACGGATGTCATATTTAGCCGGTGCGCCATTAAAGCTCACACGATTGAGTTCCTTAGTCCAACCCTTGTCATTCTCAGACAAAACCAAGAGTTTTTCTTCAATTTCAAATGAAAATTCTGCCATTTGCTTACCTCCACTAGCTTTATTCGTTTTTTTCTGTGAAAATTGTCTGTTTTAGAATGAAGTTATCCACAAAAATTCACCTTTCATGCTATAATTATTTTATCAAGAAACGAGGGAAATGACCATGATAAACTTTTTAGAAGCCGTAAAGCATCAGCTTCATCAGTTTGTGGAAATAGGTCACAGCAAACCTGTCCACCTAATGCAGAATCAACTTATTAACGATATCTATCATGCTATTGATCATAATCAAATGGTCATGCTGACATCCAATCAGAAGACCTATAAGGGCTACATCAACCGTTATGACAGGGAGCGACAAGCCATCTTTATCGAGCAAGATAAGATCATCAGCATGATTGAACTTAAAGAAATCAAACGTCTAAAAATCATATCACAACGAGGTTAAGTTTATCAGTTAACCTCGTTTTATTATTTGGTTGACTATTTTAAAATCACTTGCTATAATAAGTTAACTATTTATTTAGAAAAGGTTAACTAAAAATGACACAAAATCGTACACTGTTACTTATACTCCCTGCTTTCGGTGCTGCCATCATTGCTGCACTAGCTCAAATCATCATTCCAATCGGAGCAGTTCCCATTACTCTGCAGACTTTCGCTGTTGGACTTGTTGCTGCCATCCTTAAGCCAAGAGAGGCGACACTTGCTGCTACTCTCTACCTGATTCTAGGCGCCATTGGTCTACCAGTTTTTGCAGGTGGAGGCGGTGGACTCCAAGCCTTCTTTAGCCCTTCAGCTGGCTATTTGTTGGCCTATCCATTTTTCGCCTTTATCACTTCAAAACTGACGCATGCTGAGACTCCTATCTGGAAAATCTTTGTGGCTTTTGTTTTGGGTGATGCACTTGTCTTTGTCGGTGGTATCCTCAGCCTGCACTTTCTCGGAAAGATGGGTTGGTCTGCTGCTGTAGCTGTCGGCTTGACACCGTTTATTATTCCTGACCTCTTAAAAGGACTCATCGTCGCTTTGGTGACTAAGTCAGTCTTAAAAGCTCTTAAAAATCATAGCTACTTTAACTAAAAAAGATTGAAGACTTTGTTCGCGTGAACAGAATCTTCAATCTTTTTATTTGTCAAAATAAATATCATAGTGCTTTGAACAAGCAGGATTGAAAGCTCTGTGACAATTGGGACAAGCTTCTACATCTTGATACTCCTCAATTGTCATCTCATGCCTACAAACGCCACAGATAAGGACCTTGTCCTGCTTCAATTGACAAGGATAAGCTCGAAAGCTATGTTTCTCTAAGCAATCATGACACTGATAACAGGCATAATACTTCTGGCACTCGAAGCATTTTAGGGCAACTATATCTAGTGGGGAATGGTAGTGTTGACACCTACTCTGATCATCTACCAGGAGCCCATTGATTTGACTTGTCATTAGGCACGAACAGTTTTGCTTGAACCGTCTTTTTGGTAGAGGTTAATCAAACCTTCTTTAGTTGAACGAATCATGTCACCAGGTTTAACTTCTTGTGGCACGGTAATTGTAAGAAGTTCCATTGGGTTTGGTGCACGGTCAATCTTGTTACCATTGGCATCGTGAAGGTCTTTGATATCACACTCGAAATGACGGAAGCCTGGTCCGTAGAATTCAACGTGGTCACCTTCGAGGATAACGTTACGTTGACGGATAGTAGCTGTCATAGTTGCTGGATCAAAGTCTACGACTTCACCAACGAATTTGTATTGTGGAATCTTACGACGAGCTCCAAAGAGTTGTTCGTTTTCTGTTGGTGTCTTGTAGTAGAAACCTGTTGCCAATTCACGCTGGGCAACTTTCCAGAGTTCGTTAATCAAATCATCTTTGATGGCATAAAAGGCTTCTGCACTTTCCATGTAAGCGTCACAAGCAGCCTTGTAACAGTTGGCAACTGTTGATACGTAGTGGACAGATTTCATACGACCTTCGATTTTAAGGCTGTCAACACCATTGTCGATAAGGTCTGGGATATTTTCAATCATACACATGTCAACGGCTGACATTGAGTATTCTTCAGGAACTTCACCGTGGATACTCTTTCGCTCTTGACCGAATGGCATGTCGTAAAGATCATATTTCCAACGACAAGACTGTGAACAACCACCACGGTTGGCATCACGGTCTGACATGTGGTTAGAAAGGGTACAGCGACCTGAGTATGAGATACACATAGCGCCATGGACAAAGGCCTCAATTTCAAGATCCGTACGCTTACGGATTTCAGCCAACTCTTCCATGGTAACCTCACGTGCCAAAACGACACGGGTCAAACCATACTCCTTCCAAAAATGGAAGGTTTCAACGTTTGTCGCAGATGCTTGTGTAGACAAGTGGATGTTAAGTCCTGGTGCGTAGGTTGAACAGATTTCAATCAAGGCTGGGTCAGATACGATAACAGCATCGAGTCCCATGTCACGCAATTCACGGAACCACTCACCAGCACCTTTTTCATTTCCTTCATGGGTAACCATGTTTGAAGCAACGTGCACATCAACACCACGAGCGTGAGCATATTCGATACCTTCTCGAAGCTCATCCATGGTGAAGTTTCCGGCACGGCTACGCAAACCATAGGCTTGTCCACCAACGAAAACAGCATCTGCGCCGTAATTTACAGCGACTTTCAATTTTTCCAAAGTCCCAGCAGGTACCAGAACCTCTGGGCGTTTTTTAGTTGTAGTCATAATTTCTCCAATTTGCAAGATTGTCGATTTTAGTTTTTAGAAGACTCCTTCGTTCCCTGAAAATGGAAAACTCACAAACGAAGGAGGAAGTTTTTTTATTTTACACGGTCAGGTTCATAGTCGTAGAAACCTGTGTCCAAACCACGGTTGGCTGGGTGTAATTTATGAATAGCCTCATCAAAGAGAAAGGCTTGGTCTTGTGAAAATTCGCCAGCCTCGATGAGGTCACGAGCCTTCACAAAGTACTCAGTGATTTTTACAAAGTTTTCACCTGGGCAATAAACACCGTCTAACTTCCAGTGATCAAAACCATGTTCAACGAGTTCTGAAAGTTTAGTCATCATATCCAAGTCATTGTTGGCAAAGATATGTGTTCCATGCAAGTCTTCATAAACTGAGTAGTGAGAATCTGGATCTCCTGGCTCAGAAAGGAAGAGGTCACGTTCTTTGGTAACAGCTTCATCCGTTTTGATAAAGTTGTAGTAGTTTTGAAGAAGCGGACGTTTTGAGTGGTGAATGATACTTGCACCATAAACCAAAACCTCAGCTGGAATTTGAAGATTTTCAGCCATGACGAAAAGTTCCGCAGATGGAATTTCACGAGCCAAAACAGCTTCAGAAGCTCCAGCTTGTTTGCCCCAGAAATTAATCTGACGGCTAGAGGTTACCATGGTTGAAGCATCATAAATCATTTTGAAGGGGCGTTTGTCACGGTTACAAATGTAGAAAACTCCTGCATCACCAACCGTGATATAATCTGCCTTGATTTCTTCAAGAAAATCAAGGTAGTCTGGAAGAGCATCCATCATACCTTGGTGCATGAGGGCGTTAACGGCAACAGTCAATTCCTTGCCAGACTCATGTACCAGCTCTGCAATCTTTCGCATCTCTGCGAATGAAAAAGGCTTAGGCAAACGAAGGCCAAAAGCTTTTTCGCCGATGTAAATACGATCTACGCCAAGTTCTAGGAGCTCACGTGCCTGCTCGTAGCTCTCAGCAGTCGCTGTAATCACTATTTTTTCCATAACTCACATTATAGCACAAATGATTTGATTTTTTTAGAATTTTTAGACTCAAAACTCTGTATCTAAATATTTTTAATTAGTTTTTGAATACTATGATTTTTACAAAAATCAAAAAAAACTTTGCAATATAAAATTTTTGTGGTATTATTAATGAGATTCTAAATAGTGAAATACTGACTAAGTATTTTAACCTACACGAAAAAGTGATTTAGATATTTTATATAGAAAGGAGGCAGACATGGCTGACAACTTACACCGTCAATTTGATCACATCGAAGATTTCGAGACTGAGCGTCCTCAAACGACGAATTATCAAGATTATCAAGGTTTAAATAGTAATAGTATTAAGCTACAAGATATGATTTTCTTTGGACGTATCTCAAGCTTCTGTGTTTCAACAGTCCTAGTTGCCTTCCTTTTCTTGGTAGCACAGGTGGCTACCTTCTGGGCCTTCTTCTGGGCAATTACCATCAGCGTCATTGGTCAGATAGGCATTTATGTCCTAATCGAATATTATAAAGCACAAAAACGTTGACTGTTTGGTCAACGTTTTTGCGTACTAAAAAAAGCCTCATGGGCTTTCTTTTTTTATTTTGCTTCTGCTGCTTCTTCAGAGATATCTTTGATATCAATGACGATATCATCAACGATAGCTTTGGTTTCTGCTTCAACATCTGCTTGCTCAGGAGTTACTTGTGCTGTTTTCTCTTTGATAAGTTCAAAGCTCTCTTTGGCAAAGTCAGCAACTTGAGCTGTTTTTTCTTGAACTGCTTTTGTCAAATCATCTGCAGTGATGTCGCCATTTTCAAATTTTGTTTTATAGTCTTGGAAAGTATCGACTGCCAAATCTTTGTAGTCGCTAGCTTTTTCCACCACTTGATTTTGATAAGCTTTTGGATTTTCTTTGAATGAAGCGATTTCTTCATCAATACGTGCTTTAACAGCTTTACCTTTTTCAGTTGTAAAGAAGTAAGCTGCTGCAGCTCCAGAAGCTACACCAATGATTAGGGTGTTTAAAAATTTACTCATGAAAAGACCTCCTTATTTTTTCTTGTCTTTTTTACCAAATAGTTTTGAAGCAACCTTACCGATAGCAAAGGCTGAACCTGCTTTACCGACACTTGCTCCTGCTGCACTTGCTTTCGCACCGAGATAACGAGCTTCAGTATTCAAGTCAGAGACACTTTCTGAAAGCTCAGCTACTGCTACGAAGAGAGGATCGATTGTTTGAACTTTTTCATTAACATCTTCAACCAAGACGTTTGCCTTAGCCAAGATTTCATTTGTTTGATGAAGGGTTACATTGATATCTGTACGAAGCACAGCAACTGTTTCTTCAACTTCTTTAACCACATGACGGGTACGAAGTAGGGTTGGGATCAACGCAATCAGGAACGCAGCAAGTGCGATTGCGATAATAAGAAATGCAATTTCTGCCATAGTTTAGGACTCCTTTGACCTTTTTAAAAGGTCACTACAAGAAAACTGAAATAGATTCTTCAGTTTCCAGTAACCTTTGTTATGATAATTTTCATTATATTATAACAAAGTCTGAGCGGTATGACTAGTTTTTCATTTTATAATCTGCCTCTGGACGTTGCTTACGGAAATATAAGAGGCTAGTACCCAAGATAATGATGGCAATGCTGACCCATTGAGAGACACGCAAGCCAGCAAACATGAGGCTATCCGTACGCATGCCTTCAATGACAAAACGTCCTAGACCATACCAGATAAGGTAAAATGAGGTCACATCTCCTTGACGCAGTTTCTTATTAAAGCGTCGTAGTCCTAGGATAATGATAAATCCGACCAAGTTCCAGAGACTTTCGTAAAGAAAGGTCGGTACACGATAACTACCATCAATGTACATCTGCTGGCGAATAAATTCTGGGACATAATTCAGATGACTGACTGCTTTTCCGTAGGCCTCCTGGTTAATAAAGTTTCCCCAGCGACCGATACTCTGAGCAATCATAACGCCAGGTGCCGCGATATCTAGAAAATCCAAGACAGCAATGGCATGACGTTTCGCAAACCAATAGAGGACAGCTGCTCCAGCAATCAAGCCACCATAAATGGCAATCCCACCATTCCAAATCGCAAAAATTTCCGAAGGATTTTGACTGTAGTAAGACCACTGGAAAATCACATAATAGAGCCTAGCACCAACAATGGCTATCGGAAAGGCCAGAAGAATAAAATCTAGGATGTTTTCAGGGTCGATACCCTTTTCGGGAGCCCACCGCTGAGCCAGATAAACGGCAAGTAAGAGACCAGATACGATACAGATGGCATACCAATGAATACTAATGGGGCCAAGTCTTAGAGCAATAGGGTCAATAGTAGCTAACATTAGTCTTCACCATTCTTACTAATGAGGTTAGTCAAACGTTCCTCAAAGGTTTTGGTTGCATCAAATCCCATTTGCTTAGCACGGTAGTTCATGGCTGCAGCTTCGATAACGACTGATACGTTACGGCCTGTCTTAACAGGAATGCGGACACGTGGAATCTTAACGCCTTGCAATTCAACTTCTTCGTTCCCATTTCCAAGACGATCAAAGACCTTACCGTCTTCAAAATTTTCAAGATAGATGGCCAACTGAACTTGAGATGAATTACGGACAGCACTGGCTCCATAAAGACTCATAACGTCAATGATACCAACCCCACGGATTTCAAGAAGATGGCGAAGAATTTCTGCAGGTTCTCCCCAGAGAGTTTCCTCATCTTTAGCATAGATATCTACACGGTCATCAGCAACTAGACGGTGCCCACGTTTCACCAACTCGAGCGCTGTCTCACTCTTACCGATTCCAGAGTCTCCTTGGATAAGAACACCCATCCCGTAGATATCTACCAAAACACCATGGACACTAGTTCGTTCAGCTAATTGTGAGTTAAGATACCAAGACATGTCCCCTGAAAGTGACGATGTGCCGTTTCGTCCTTGAAGAACTGCTACGCCATTTTCCTTAGCAGCTCGAAGCATCTCTTCCGGAATATTAAGACCACGCGCCACGATAATAGCTGGAGTTTCTGCTTTAAACATATTAGTAAAAACAGAATAACGGTTATTCTCAGTCATGGTTTTAAGGTAAGACCACTCCTTCATCCCAACCAACTGCAATCGTTCCGGTGAATAATAGTCAAAATAACCTGTCATTTCTAAACCAGGACGAGAGATATCAGCAGTTGTTATCGGTTTTGCCAAAAGCTCCTTATTCCCATAGACAACCTTGAGTTTAAGCCTGTCAACCAACATTTTAACGGTTACTGTCATATTATTTCCTCCGATTATTTACTAGTTTCATTGTATCATAAAAAGGTTTTCAATGCGGTTCTCAAAGCAAAAAAGACCTGTGACTAGCACCAGGGCCAATCACAGGTCAATATCTATTAACAGTTACTTACCAATTCCACTCATCTTCAACAGGTTCAGCGTTTTTACGTTTGCGTCCATCCTTGAGTTTGATTTCGGGATAAATATCTTCTTTGTAAGGAAGGAGGAAGGCTAAAACCAAATATAAGAAGATTCCAAACTGCGTTGAAATCATGAGAATGATAGCCAAGATACGAGCCAGAGCTAGGTCCCAGCCAAACTTATCTGCCAAACCTGCAACAACACCGGCGACGAGTCTATTTTTTCGTGTCTTATAAAAACGATTTGACATTGTCTTCTTCTCCCATCATTTCTTTGATTTAATTATATGATTTTTTAAAACTAAAAAAATCAGCCCTAGGACTGATTTAGAAAAATGAGCTTGCCTCGACACAGACCGCAGGCAAATTTCTGTGTATTGACACGGCGTTTTCGACGGTAGGTATGACCACAGGATTGGCACTGATAGAGATAATAGTTCTCCACTTGCCCTTGCATCTTTGGAGCGTATCTAAGGCCATCAACCTTGGCTAGTAAGTCCTTAAAATCTCTCTCCGCATGCTTATAGCCCTTCCCTTGAAAATAAAGGTGGTAATGACAGAGTTCGTGGCGGACGATTTTTCGAAAGGTTTCAAGACCATGTTCCTCATAGAGTTTTGGGTTAAAATCTAAATGACCATCCTTGGGAAAGAACCGACCTCCAGTGGTTCGGAGACGCTTGTTCCACAAGGCTTGATGCTTAAATTCCCAACCAAAATCTTCTATAGAAACAGTCTTAACATAATCAGTTAGATTCACGTGGATTCACCAAGGAGAGATTGAGTTTTTCATGCTCTAAATCAACTTTTGATACCCACACGGTAACCAAATCCCCAACAGATACGACCTGACTTGGGTGGTTAACGAAGCTCTTACTCATCTCTGAGATGTGGATAAGTCCATCCTCGTGGACACCGATATCCACAAAGGCACCAAAGTCCACAACGTTACGGACCGTTCCTTCAAGTTTTTGTCCTACTGACAAGTCTTTGAGTTCAAGAACATCTTGACGAAGCACTGGTGCTTCAAAATCGTCACGGAGGTCACGGCCTGGTTTCAAAAGGTCAGCAATGATATCTTTGAGGGTTTCCTGTCCAAGTCCCAATCCTTCCGCTGTTTCTTTAAGATTAAGAGCCTTCAATTTTGCCTTGGCAGAATCGTCCAAGTCTGTGATATCCAACTGCTTGAAGAGGGCTTTTACCGCTGGGTAGGACTCTGGGTGGACTCCCGTATTATCCAAGATATTCTTGGCATTTGGAATACGAAGGAAACCTGCAGCTTGTTCGAAGGCCTTGGCACCAAGACGTGGGACCTTTTTGATTTCAGCACGCGATGCAATCTCACCATTTTCCTCACGGTAGGCGACGATATTTTCAGAGATGGTCTTGTTGAGTCCTGACACGTGTGACAAGAGGGTACTACTTGCCGTATTGACATTGACACCGACTTGGTTAACCACGGTATCAACGACGAAATCAAGATTTTCAGACAGTTTCTTCTGACTAACATCATGCTGGTATTGGCCTACTCCGATTGATTTAGGGTCAATCTTAACCAACTCGGCCAATGGGTCTTGGAGACGACGGGCAATAGAAATGGCTGAGCGTTTTTCGACCGTCAAATCTGGAAACTCATGGCGAGCCAACTCTGATGCAGAGTAGACAGAGGCACCACTTTCATTGACAATGACATAAGAAGTTTCTGGGAAATCCTTGAGGACTTCTGCCACAAAAGCTTCACTTTCACGGCTTGCTGTTCCATTACCGATCGCAATAATCTCAATGGCATACTTTTTGATGAGGTCAGCCAAGTCTTTTTTAGCCTGTGCGATTTTAGCCTGACTTGCTGGAGCTACTGGATAGATAACCTGCGTTGTAATGAGCTTACCAGTTTGGTCAACCACGGCCAACTTAGCCCCTGTACGAAAGGCTGGGTCAAAACCAAGTACCATCTTGCCTTTAAGTGGCGATACTAGAAGGAGGCTTCGAAGATTTTGAGAGAAAAGTTGAATAGCACCATCTTCTGCTGCTTCAGTCAATTCACTTCGGATACGACGCTCCATAGCTGGAATGATTTTCTTCTTGAGAGATTGATTGATAACTTCCTCGATATAGTCATTTTTTTGTTTGAAACGAGCACTGTAGAAACGGTGCATTTTCTCAAGATTGTGCTTAAAGCTTACCTTGATAACGCCTAGTTTCTCCCCACGGTTAAGGGCTAACGTACGGTAACCTTGAAGTTTAGACACCTTGTCCTCAAAATCATAGTAAATCTTGAAAATTTCTTTTTCATCCAGCGATTGATCCTTGAGGGTTGAAGTGATGTCACTGTTGTTCCAGATTTCGTTGTAGGTCCAAGAGCGCAAGCTATTGTCCTCAGAAAAGGCCTCAACCAAAATATCCACAGCACCCGCAAGAGCCTTATCAGCTGTTGGAAAGGCTTCAGATGTCAGCTTTTCAGCTTCAGCCTTGAGGTTTGGACTATTTTGCAAGATAAGACGAGCCAAGGGGAAAAGACCTGCTTCACGGGCAACCGTCGCCTTGGTGCGGCGTTTTTCCTTATAGGGAAGGTAGAGTTCTTCCACGTCTGCCAACTTTTCAGCCGCTTCAATGGCTGCCTTGAGTTGGTCAGTCAATTTACCCTGAGCCTCAATCTTGGCCAGAACCGTTTCCTTACGGTCTTGAAGAGTAGTCAAGGACTTGTCCATATCAATGATAGCCTTGATTTGCGTTTCATCCAGATTGCCTGTTTTTTCCTTACGGTAACGGGCAATGAAAGGAATGGTATTGCCTTCTGCGGTCAATTCCAAAACTGTTTCAACTTGTTGTTTTTTTAGGCCCAATTCCTGAGCCAATGTCTCTAAATTACGATTTTCCATAAGTTCTATTATACCACGATAGGAGATTTGCTTGGGTAGAAAACCTTGTAGCTGAAGCGAGAATTTTTAAGCAAGAGGTAGTATAATAGAAAGGTAAACCTATTGTTAGGGGCTATTTCTTTCGGAAAATAGATGCATCTTCCTAGAAGCAAAGCTTCTTCGGCCGATGCCCTCTTTTCTGTCAGAAATGACGCCCTTAGTATCTTATTTTAACTCGGAGGCTTTTTATGGCGGTTATTCAGAAAAAAACAAATGAACTTGAAAGCATGATGGCATCTTTTGCGGCTATCCCTGATTTTGAAAAGGCGGGAACTGATCCTAAGAAGGACAAACGTCTTCAAGAAGATAAGAAGAAATAATTTTTATGGCTATTTTTCATCAACTACCAGATAGCGTTTTGCAGCTTCTGGCAGTTTTTCTATCTATTATTATCGAAGCCCTGCCCTTTGTTTTGTTGGGAAGTATTCTGTCTGGCTTTATCGAAGTCTTCGTGACCCCTGAAAAGGTACAAAACTTCCTGCCGAAAAACAAGGTCCTGGCTATTCTCTTTGGAACTCTAATTGGTTTTATTTTCCCTTCTTGTGAGTGTGGGATTGTTCCCATTATCACGCGCTTTTTAGAGAAAAAAGTGCCTAGCTACACAGCTATTCCTTTCATGGCAACAGCTCCTATCATCAATCCAGTCGTTCTCTTTGCGACCTATACGGCCTTTGGGAACTCTTGGTACTACGTAATTTTACGTTTTCTCGGAGCTTTCTTGATTGCCATGATTTTGGGAATTTTGCTCGGCTTTGTGGTGGATGACCAGATTCTTAAGGACAATCGTAAGGTCAGTCATGTGCACGACTATAGTGATTTGTCAGCTGGTAAGAAAGTTTTTCAAGCCTTGATTCATGCGGTAGATGAATTTTTCGACACTGGGCGTTACCTGATTTTCGGGAGCCTGGTGGCCGCAGGGATGCAGACCTACCTACCGACCCGTATTCTTACGACAATCGGGCACAATTCGGTGACAGCCATCCTCATCATGATGCTTTTGGCCTTTATCCTCTCCCTTTGTTCAGAGGCGGATGCCTTTATCGGGGCTTCCTTGCTCTCTAGTTTTGGAGTGGCACCAACGGTGGCCTTTCTCATCATCGGTCCTATGGTTGATATCAAGAACCTAATCATGATGAAACACCAGTTTAAGACACGCTTTGTTGGTCTCTTCGTAGGAACCGCAAGTCTGGTAACAATCATTTACTGTCTGATATTGGGGGTGATTTAATGTTACGTTTTCTCATCTTATCTGGGTATTTTGAGCTGGTCATGTACTTACAAGTTTCTGGCAAGCTCAACCAGTACATTAATATCCACTACTCCTACTTGGCTTACATTTCCATGGTGCTCTCCTTCATCCTCGCTGTGGTTCAACTCATTGTTTGGATGAAGCAAATGAAGGTTCACTCGCATTTGTCAGGTCGAGTAGCCAAGGTAGCCAGCATCGTTCTCTTGGCCTTTCCAGTCCTTACGGGGCTCTTGGTGCCAACAGTGACCCTAGATGCCAATACCGTATCAGCTAAGGGTTATCATTTTCCACTGGCGGCAGGGAGTGATCCTAATCAGGCCGACCAAGAGGGAACGACCATCCAGTACTTGAAGCCGGACACTAGCTCCTACTTCACCTCCTCTGCTTATGAGAAGGAGATGACCAAGGAACTAGCCAAGTACAAGGGACGTGAGACCATCCAGATTACCACGGAAAATTACATGGAAGTCATGGAGCTCATCTACCTCTATCCTAACGATTTCGTGGGCAAGAAGGTCACCTATACCGGCTTTGTTTACAATGACCCACAGACCAAGGGTTATCAGTTCATCTTCCGTTTCGGTATTATCCACTGTATCGCCGATTCAGGTGTTTACGGACTGGCGACGAGAGGAAGTGACCAAACCTTCAAGGATAATACCTGGGTAAAAGTCACTGGTACCATCACTGTGGATTACTATCAAAATCTCAAACAGAGCCTTCCTATCCTCAATTTGACTGAGGTTAAAGAGGTCGGTCAGCCTGACAATCCCTATGTTTATCGCGTATTTTAAAAAGCCAAGTTCAGTTGAACTTGCTTTTTCTTCTTGTATTAAAAACGTTTGTCTAAGCTTCTTGTGCTAGTGCTGCTGCTTTTTCAAGGGCTTGGTCGGTCGACTCGCAGATATGGTCTGGTCCAATAGTTTGAATAAAGCCTGATTTTTCAAGTACTCGGTAGGGTTGTGGATTGACGTGAGAAAGAAGCAAGGTCATGCCACGTTTTTGACAAATGGCCAGAGTTTCTTCAAGGGCATCTAGGCCTGAGATATCCATGGCTGGAACGTTTCGCATGCGTAGAATGAGAACATTCTTAGTTTCATCATTAATCACATTCAAGAAGTTATTGGCTGCACCAAAGAAGAGAGCACCAAAAACTTCATAGACGACAGCGTTTTTAGGGACTTGTTTTAAGTCGCTATCCTCGGACAAAACTGGATCGTCCAGATTTTCCTTGTCCACCCACTGACGAATTTGAGCCACGTCGGACATGCGTTTGAGGAAGAGGAAGGCTGCTAGGACCATACCAAATTCGATGGCAACCACTAGGTCAAAGAAAACGGTTAGGATAAAGGTCACTAGCAGGACTGCCACATCACTTTTAGGGGCACGTTTGATCATACGACCAACTGTACGCCAACCACTCATGTTATAACCGACAATCATAAGGATTGAGGCCAGACAGGTCATAGGAATCAATGAAGCGTAAGGCATGAGGAAGAGTAAAATCAGAAGCAAGGTGAAGGCATGAACCATACCCGCTACTGGTGTTCGTCCGCCATTTTTGACGTTGGCTGCGGTACGGGCAATAGCACCCGTTGCCGGAATCCCGCCAAAGAGGGCTGACATGATATTCCCAACACCTTGACCGACCAATTCTGCATTAGAGCGGTGATTACCACCAATCATGCCATCTGAAACCACACAAGAAAGGAGCGATTCAATGGCAGCCAGTATGGCAATGGTGAAGGCTGGCGAAATCATTTGACGAATCAAAGAAAATGATAGCTCAGGAACCGTAAAACTTGGAAGTCCCGCCTTGATGGTGTAAAGATCACCAATGGTTTTGACGGGGAGATGACCAAAGGCCACGATGGCTGTGGTCACAAAGATAGCAACCAGAGAACCCGGAATTTTCTGAGAAAGGCGTGGCCAAAAGATTTGAATGAGCAGGGCCAAAATACCGATAGCTAGGGTCGCCCAACTAATACTCGAAAGATGCTCTCCATAGGCAATCATCTTTTCCAGAAACTCAGCTGGCACGGACTTCATCTCAAGGCCTAGAAAATCCTTAATCTGTCCAGCCACAATCCCAACGGCAATCCCCAAGGTAAAGCCAAGTGTGATGGTTTTGGGAATGAATTTAATCAGGTCGCCAAAACGCAGGAGCCCCATGATAATAAGCATGAGTCCCGCCATGAGCGTGGCAACAGTCAGACCCGCCATGCCATACTGGGCGATGATGCCATAGATGATGACAACGAAGGCTGCGGTAGGTCCACCAATCTGAACTCGGCTACCTCCTAAAAAGGAAATAAAAAAGCCTGCAACCACTGCTGTGTAAAGACCTTGTTCGGGATTAACACCAGAGGCAATCGCTAGGGCAATCGACAAGGGCAGGGCAATGATAGCCACGATAACTCCTGCAATCAGGTCCTTGATGAACTGTCCCTTGGAATAATCCTTGATAGTGGTGAAAAATTTGGGTGTGATATATTTTAAAGCGTCCATTTGTTCCTCCTAACTATTATCCTAAAACTCTTTGACTTAACTCTTTTTGCAATGAGTGTCAGACGCTTATCATTTTTACAGTCTAATGATAGCACAGGACCCCCCCCATTTTCTAGGGGATTGGGAGATGTAAACGTATTATTTCAAGAATTATTTAACTTTCTTAGTTTAGAAATGAAGGCATCAAAAAACAAGTCCAGACTATGGACTTGTTTTGACTTATCATGGATTGATAGATTCCTCTTAAATTACCAACTGGTTGGCAAGGAAATCGGAATGTTAAGCTTGACCTTCATCTTGCTGTTGGTCACAGTAGCCTGCTCAATTTCGTAGCCGATTTCAGGAAGCTTGAGCTGAATCTGATTGTTAACCATGCGAACCCCACTGCTTGACTGGGCAATACTCTTCTTGAGGTAAGGCAGAACCAGTGATTTAGGAACAGGGAGGCGACCCAGGTGGGCACCTGCCAAGTCTAATAGGATGACTTCCTTGTTAGTGCTAACCGTGAAATCAAGGCTGAATGTTGATTCGATAGGTCCAAGAGACACCGGTAGCTTAGCTGTCAGATAAGAATCATTCAACTCTACAGTACTGTTTAGCAAGGTCTCGTCATTAGAATCAGCCATGCTTGCTTTTAGGATTTGACGAAACTGGTTGCTATCAAGATTAATCTCGGTTGAAACCCCACCTGATGAAAGGGAGGCCCCACCAATACCAGCCTGAGCTAAATCAGCAAGGGATGTTTGTGTTGATACATTTTTTAATTGGTCCTGACTGTCGATCTTGTCCGGAATGAGTAGAGCCGCCACTGCAAAAAAGACCACAATGACGAGGACAATGAGTCGTTTAAACCATTTCCACATAGGGATACCTCATTTCAATTTTTCACTTTTGACGTCTATTGTACTGTAATCAAAGGAAAAAAGCGAGTAAGAACTGGAAATTCTCTCATATTTTCTTAATTCAAGAGGTAGGGTTCGAGAGCTTCAAAGACTTTTAAGTAAGCATTGGCATAAAGGTGGACACCGTCATAGGTGTGCTCAGCCTTCTGCTCTTTCCTATCATTGACCAGCCCAGCATTACAATTAATAAAGTGGCAACCATGGGTTTGGGCAATTTCCTCAAGAGCCTGGTTGCAACGGTCAAGATTTTCAGGTGTCCGCAGTTTCATCCACTGAATAGATGCTGGTGTCTGCCAAGGCAGATGAAGATTGGCTGGGTAAAAAGACATGAGGTAAATCTTGGTATGAGGTAAGACAGCTTGTGTTTGCTCCAGAATCTGCCTGATGTTTGCTGTCATATGGTGGAACCATTGGTCTCCATAAGGCTCCTCGGTCATGTCATTGGTACCGATATTGATAAACACCTTGCTCGGTTGCAGATCCAAAAGTAGGGGATGGATATGCTGGAGAAATTCATCCGTATTTAGGCCACTGATACCTCGATTGTAGATGATGTCGTCGACACCTCTACTCCTAGCGATTTCACAAATTGGAAAAAGCTCCATGAGAGATGAACCTGTGAAGAGCGTCTCCCCCTTGATAGCAACCTCATTTAAGTACTGATAATTTTTAAGTTTGATTTCTTTTAATTCATCCATGATAACTTTTTTCTATATAACTTAATCTAAACGAGGGAGAAGGCAAAGAGAAGCCCTACAACCGTATTGGCCAAGGCGTGGATAAAGACACTTGGAAGAATAGAGCCACCTGCTTTTTTCTCATTGATAGCACCAAAAACGTAAGCGATGAGACTGATAAAGGCCATGATAGCCATAGCTTTTAGGTAACCAGTTAATTGGATAAACATAAGTGCATGGATGAGGCCAAATAAGAGAGACTGAACCAGATTGGCCCCCAGGAATCCTAGTTTTCCTTGTAGCCTTTTCAAAAGAAAACCTCTAAAGAAGATTTCTTCTGGCAAGGCAGTCCCTAAGATAGCGTAGGACAAGATGGCAGGAAGGGCTCCAATTCCCTTTCCAGAAAAAGCTGCTGTGGCCGTTTGGCTAGAGTCGAACCAACTAAAGACCACAATCGAAAAAAGAAGAAAAAGTAGACTAATCCCCAGAATGGTCAGTAGTAATCGCCTCTTCTGCTGACTTTCAACTTTCTTCAACCCAATCCAGTCAAAGAAACCCACCTTTTTCCTGCTCCAAATTAACCAAGTGATGAAAGGAATGACAGAGACTATGAGCAGTTCCATAATACCGTTCATCAGTTTAGATATAAATAGGGTCATGAGTTTGTCCTCCTCTTCTAGTCAAAAGACAGTTTTTACCTTTTGAAAGCGTATACCTCTACATTTTCATTATACTACTTTTAGAGGAAGAGAAAACTCATTCTCACCAATCTTGCCAGGTTTCTTTGGCACGAATCACACGGCCTTGCTCATAGTCAATATGGTAAACACGCCAGCCACCAATCCAATCGTCAGCCAGCTGGTACTCAACACTTCCTTTAAGGTCGTTACCCTTGCCCAAGAGCTTCTCCACTTTTTCTCTCGTCATGTCCTCAAGCTGATACTGACGGTGAAAACTCCACATGAGTTTGTGTCGCATAGGAGCTGGTGTATGAGCCCAATTTTCAGGCGTAAAGACTCGGTCACGAGGGACAATGATTGCAAAATGAACCAGACAAATGATTTCAATAATTAAGCACAAGGCTTTTCGCTGTTTTCTTCTGGCTTCTGAGGTAAGGTATGCCATAGGACTACCTTACTTTCTCTTGCTTCCAATGGTCATCCAAAATCACTGTGTGCTCTTTAGAAAAGCGAATAAGGATGTCTCTGGCAACTTGTTGGGATACACGCGCGACATTGGTCGAGTCTAGTCCTAGCTCAGGTGTGTCGTGTTCCAAACGGTACTGATCATCCTCATATTCAACAAAGATAAAGCTCGTTGACTTTTTATCGCCATAGGTGAGATAGAGACTATCGTAAGATGCTGGAAGTTGCACCAAGGCATCCCAGATATCACTGTCACTTGGGTCTGTAATCGTCGCATAGTCTACCTGATCAGCTGTCGATATACGCATGACAAGGCCTTCTGCTCCTTTCTTTTTAGGTGCTAGCCACTTAAATAAATGCATCGTTTTCCTCCTTTAGATGATGATTCCTTTTTGCTTGAGATTGTCCAGACATTCCTGTAAATAAGCCGCATCATGCTCTGGGTAGATGATGGCTGGTAATGTCTCCACTTCAAGCTTATCGTAGGCTGGCATCTGCTTACCTCGATACTCCTTGTCTAACCACTCGGGGCTGACACAATAGCCACGTTCCGCCATTTCTTGCATAATGAGTTCATGGTATTTAAACAAGTGGTACGGTGAATAATCAAAAACATAGTTAACCGTCGCATGCTTGCGTTGCCATCCCTTGCCACGAAGGGCACAACATTCTCGGTGTTGTCCTAATAATTGCTGACGGGGTAGTTTTGCAATCAAGTCTTGATGCCACAGTCTCATTTTGAACCCCCATTAATTAAGGTTGACTCCTCCAGATAACGATTAGGATACTTGCTGAGGAGCTCTTTGACGGATTCCACCAAACAATGCTGAGGAATTTTGCCTGCCGCATAGCTATCCAGTTGGGCCATAAACTTTTCCTTTTCGCTGGCAGTCGCCTTTTTCTTAAAATACCCCCAGATATGTTGGAAGGCATTGACGACCTGACCAGGATTTTCAGGAAGGTCAAGTGCTTGATCAATGTAGGCTTGAACCTGATCAAAACTAACCTCTTCATTCTTGAGATAGTTACGGATTTCCAAGTAAATCTTGTTCGAATGGCTGAGCACCAGGTACTTATTGGCTGCCCATAGTTGCTCGCACTGGCGACGTAGATTAGTAGTTGTCATTAGGGACCTTCCTTCTTGCTTTTTATCAGTATAGCATAGTTTAAATGGGGATAATAGATTATGCTTTTAAGAATCCGAAAGAGTGATTTTCAAGCATTTTCAGAAAAGGTTTTTTGCTTGGTTTGTTTGTAAGCGTTTGCTATACTTAAGGTATCAAAGAAAGGAGACAAGCCTATGACATTGTCCAAAAAACTCACACTTTCTCTTGCCTCTATGGCAGTTCTTGGTCTTTTAGCAGCCTGCTCAAACCAGAAAGCTCAAACACCTGAAAGCTCTGCTAGCACCCTACAAAGTTCAAGTAAGGTTTCATCTTCACAAAGCTCTGAAGCCTCTAAACAAACTGAAGGGCTAGATGGCACCTATAAAGGGACTGACGAAAATGATCGCATTACTCTTACCATCTCTGGAAATACTGGAACTTGGGAAGAGGATGAGGCAGATGGCGAGAAGGAAAGCAAGTCTGTAACAGTTAACTCTGACAATCAAAGTCTGACAATCGGTGACGACACCAAATACTATAAACTCGATGGTAATCAACTGACTATTGAAGATGACGACCATGATCCAAATGATACGGTTGTCTTGACGAAATAAAATGAAAAACCTTAGCCGAACTACTCTCTGGAATTTAGCTAAGGTTTTTTATGTTATACTATAGGCAGAAAGAAAACGGATACAAAGAGGAGGTTGACGATGACTCAAAGAAGATTATGGGTTACGCTATTTATTGTGTCGATTATTGTAACTCTTATTGGACTGGGATTTGCTGTCTATAACTATTATGTCTTTGATAAACCTTTCATGACTACTTCTACAAAAGGCTTACTAGCTGCATTTTTCCTGTGTGCGACAATGGTTGCCATCAGCCTATCCAAATCAAATAAGAAGTAAAGATAAGAAAGAGGTATAAGTTTGCGGAATTATACCTCTTTTCATACAACATTACTTAATCTTGTGTTTATTCATTTTTTCTTCAAAGATGCCTGTCATGATTTTACGCAACTCTTGGCCTTCTTTTTCAGGAAGGTCCCCTTGACGTTTAGCTACTGCGTAGAGTTCAGGGTATTGCTTGGCTACACGCTCTACTGTCTTAGTCGTCGCATGTCCTCTGACAAAGAAAGGAATGCGTTTAATCCATTCTTGCGGTACGAGAGCGAGCAACTTCTTAGCCGCTTCCTTGTCAGAGATCTCAGCTGTGCTCAAACCTTTTTCGATTTGCTTTTGTTCTTGTTCTGTAAAATCTTTTAATTCCATTACTACTTCCTCTTTATCTTTATATAGTAGATTTTACACCCTTGTATGAGAATATACAACTGATTGAGATGGACGGGGCAAGTTATAAAATACCATAAAAGATAGGCTCAATTTTTTCCAAAAATACCATACAAAAAAATCTGATGGATTTGCTCAACCTCTGTCTCTAAAATGTCACTATGGGCTAATTGATTTCCCATACCATTAAGAGCATCCATAACATTTAAAATAAGCTCTGTCGATAAGTCTTCAGCAATAGCCCCCTCTTCTTTTCCTAGCTCAATATAAGCACGATAGATATCACGTTTTTTTGCAGTGATTGCTTTCGCTAAGAGAGTTGAAAAAGTAGGTTCTTTCACCATTTTATCTTGAAAATAGTCCGAGATTTGCCGACTCATTTTCTCCTGACATAGGGAAAAAGCCTGGTTTAATTTTGTTTTAAAATCTAGATTGCTCTTTAAAATATCCTCAGCTTGCTGTGTGATTTCTTCAAACAAGTCATTAACACAGAGAGCTACCAAATTATCTTTACTCCCGAAATAATTGTAGATAGAAACAGGAGATACTTCTGCTGCCTCTGCAATAGATTTTATACTAGTTTCCTTAAAACCTTTGTCTTTAAACAAACGCAAAGCTGCTTGAACAATCGCTTGCTTCTTTTTCTCAGTCGTCTTTTGATATTGATTCATGTGAACACCTCTGTTATAAATAATTGTAGCATAAGTTTGAAATATATAAGTAAATATTTCATTTTTTCTTGCTATTCTTAATAGCTTTCTCTATAATAAAGTTTGAATTTTAATCATGTATATTTCAAACTCTATTTTCAAAAATGGGAGGGAACATGCTCATTCAATATCTTATAAAGCAATCTAGAAAACCGAGTGGTCTTGTCGGTCGATTGATTACCAACATCTGGTCGTCCTATTTCAAGGAACTCAGCCTTTGGGCAACCAAACAAACCACTATCCCTAACAATAGTCGGATTTTAGAAATCGGCTATGGCGGAGGCAGCACTATTAAGAACCTTCTTGAGTTAGATAAAAATCTTGACATTCATGGTATTGATATCTCTAAGGAGTCTTATCAAACTGCTAGACGAATTCATTCAGATGCTATAGAAAACGGAAGTGTTAAGCTGAGGATTGGCAATGTAGCAAACCTTCCCTACCAAAATAATGATTTTGATTTGGTATTTGCCATCCAGACACATATTTTCTGGGAGGATTTAAAACAGAGTTTTCAGGAAATCTATAGAGTCATGTCCAATCCTTCCACTTTGATTATTGCTTCCGAGAAAGAAAAAATAAAATATCATATGACAGATTATGGAACAAGCCATGAATTGAAACAGTTGTTAGCAAGCATTGGCTTTTCAAAGATTGAAGAAAAGCAAAATTACAAATGGGTTGTGTATGTTGTCACTAAGAGTGATTAGGAAATTAAGCATAACAAAAAGTAGTGAAGAGATTCCATCGTCGGAATTTTCTTCACTACTTTTCTTCTCTCTTTTCTACTCAATCACCAATAGCAGCATTTCAGAGTTGCCACTGCTCAATCAACCAATCCGAAAAAGCGTCATATCTTTCTTGGAGATGGTCATGATGACCGTAGGGGTCAAATGCTGAATAAGTGGACAAGCACTGTTTTTTGATAAGTTCATGCACTTCTTTGGCATAACTAGGAGCTTTGGCCAGTCTATTCTTATGATTAGCCCCCTCGGTCAAACCGTTACGTAAATAGACCGAGCAAGACTTATTAATAAGCGGGTGGGCTTTGCAGTAATCTACAAAATCTGGATACCAAAAGGATCCGCAAATGGAAAAGATCAAAGGCATCCTATCACTGCTATAAAGACTGGAAATAGCAGCCAAACCACCCAGCGAGTAGCCTCCGTAAGCCATACGATTTTCATCCAGTTGAAACTCCTGTGCGATGCTTTTGAAAATATGGCCAAATAGATGGTCATGATAGCTGGCTAGCTTACCGCCAAAATCAGGGCTCCCAGGTCTCAAAGCCTGAGCCTGCCAAGGCGTAAAATCATCCAAGCGATTCTGAGGTTCAAGTCCAATCAGGATAGCAGAATCTGCCAGCTTTCCAAGATACTCAAGCTGCCCATCGTTCAGAAAAACAACTGGATAAGCCTTCTTGGAATCATAGAACTCAGGAAGGGCAATCGTCACCTGAATGTCATGGCAGACAAAGTTTTTATTTATTAACAAAGTCATTAACCTTTTCAAGAGAATCAATCACAGATGGACCGTAATCCATAAGCTCATCATAAGAAATAGTCATGATTTTCTTGTTTTTAACGGCTGGAACATTTTCAAGAACAGCGTTCTTTTCCATCTTGTCTGTTGCTTCCTTGTCCATGGCCTTATTACGGTCACTGGTTACATAGATAATCAATTCTGGTTCCATTGACACGAGATTTTCCAGAGTCAAATCTGATGTTCCTGTCGCAACATTGGTATAACCAAGCTGATTGAGCATACTTTCTTGAAGGGCAGATTTGTAAGTTCCAAAGGTCTCATCGTTGTAGGCACACATGATAAGAGCCTTCTTCAAGTCTTTGTCAGAAGACTTGTTTTTCTTTTTAACGGCGTCGATACGCTTTTGGAGTTGTCCCGCATACTTGTCTGCCTTGTCTTGAACGTTGAAAATGTCACCAATATTTTTAACATCTTCGATGATATTATTCAAATCTTGTTTAGTTGTTGAAACAGAAGCTTTTTGCGTATAGACAGGAATGTCGTTGCTGTTCCATGTGCTGATGGTTCCCATTGACTTGTCTGAGAACATCATATTACGACCAATAAGAGCATCTGGTCCGTAAGCCAAGATAGCTTCTTGAGAAATAGTCTTCTTATCACCGATATGTGGGATTGAAGCAATGTCATCCTTATATTTATCGGTTACTTCATTGTCAGGGTTAAGCATACCGACAATTTTGTCTTTCAAACCAAGCTCAATCAAGATTTCAGTTGATGAAAGGTTGTTGGTGATAACCTTTTCTGGTGCCTTTTTGAAGACTTGATCTAGCTCAGTTCCTTTATCGTCATAAGTTTTGACAGTCAAAGGATACTGGGTTTCTGACTTGGTCTTTTTCACCGTTTCTTTTGCTGATGATGACGATGATGTGCTGTTTTTATATGTAGAACTGCATGCTGTCAATGTGAGGACTGCTGCAGCGATTAATGCGATACGAAATGTTTTCTTGTTCATAAGGCCTTCCTTTCCTAGGCTTATAAATACTGAATCATTGCCTGCTGGTCATCCGTCCAAGTAATACGACTCTGAACATCATAAACCGCCTGCAAGGATTGTGGGGTTACGGCATCCCTTGGGACACCTTGGGCAACAATCTCACCCCCTTTCATTAAGTAGATATAATCTGAAAAACGACAGGCCAATTGAATATCGTGGAGAACTGCGAGAACATTAATGCCTAGCTCCTTGACCAAGGCCAACATCTCCAACTGATACTTAATGTCCAAATGATTGGTAGGCTCATCCAACAAAAGGAGTTTGGGTTCCTGAGCCAAGGCACGCGCTAGGATGACTCTTTGTTTTTCGCCACCTGATAATGACGAATAATAGCGTGCCTTCTTTTCAGACATGCCAACCTTGTCTAAGGCATCCTGAACGAGGACGTGATCCCGCTCCGATTCTTTTTGCAGAAAGGAAAGATGGGGCGTTCGGCCAAGCATGACAATTTCTTCCACCGTACAATCAAATTGAAGGGTATTAAACTGTGTCACAACGGCCATTTCTTTTGCAGTGTCCTTTAGGCTTACCTGATCTAGGGATTTTCCATCAAGAAAAATCTGACCGCTATCTGGTTTCAACTGGCGGTAAATGGTTTTAAGCAAGGTTGATTTCCCACTCCCATTTGGTCCCAGTATGGTCTGGAATTGCCCACCTTTAACCTCTAGAGAGACACCGTTTAGGATCTTTTTCTCTCCAATCGAATAATGAATATCCTGACACTTTAAATCCATAAGTCTAAACCACCTTCCTACGATTTCTAGTCACAATATAAATAAAGAAAGGTGCGCCAACTAAGGCAGTAAAGATACCGATCGGTAGCTCTGCATTTTTAACGAGGATTCTAGCCAAGACGTCTGCCCAAACCACAAACAAGGAACCTAAGAGCGTTGCCACAGGAAAAAGCTTACGATAGTTAGTCCCGACTAAACTTCTAGCAATATGAGGGGTAATCAAGCCGACAAAACCGATAATCCCACAGCTAGCAACCAAGACAGCCGTTATGACCGCAACAATGGCGATGTAAAGATACCAATAGAGTTTAAGTGGAATCCCTAAAGTCAAAGCTGCCTCATCTCCCATCATCATGGCATTGAAGACACGATACTGAGTTGAGAAAAAGAGAAAGGCCAAACCAACCACTACTGCTGGAAGCAGCAAATCTGACCAAGATGTTCCTGTCAATGAACCCATGGTCCAAAACTTAATGGTCATGACACTGTCTGCTGTCGCTCCAATAGAGATTATAAAATTGGCAAAAGCAATGAAGAGGGCATTAACAACCGTTCCAGATAGAATCAGGCCAGATGTGGTCACTCTCCCCTGCATAGAGGCAATGATTAGGACAAGAACCGTCGCTAGGATAGCTCCCACAAAGGCACCCAAGCCTACTACAGCTTTAAGACCTAAAATGATGGCCAAGGTTGCTCCAAAAGTTGCCCCTGCCGAGATTCCCAGGATATAGGGTTCGGCAATCGGATTATTAACGGTTGACTGCATGACACTCCCAGACATGGAAAGACCTGCACCAACTATTAACCCCAGGAGAACCCTAGGAACTCGCATATTCCAGATAATAGCTTCAAGTGGTTTGGCTATGTTATGACTGGCCATCGGAAGCCCCAATTTACTGAAGATGACACCATAGGTATCACCTATATCTATAGTGACCGCCCCTAAAGACACTGCTATAAAAACTGACGCTACTAGTAAAACTAGAAGCAAACAGAGCAGGCTTAGGTAGCGGGAAAAAACAAGGTGTTTTGTTTTTTTAAAAGGCATTAGCACCTCCTTTCCACCTGTAATGTCAGAAAATTTTGACAATACCCTTCTAGTATAACATGCCTCAAAAAGATGGGCAAGGTCATTTGAGTGGAAAAAAAGAGCAGTCACATAACTACTCTTAGGATTTAACTTTTTCCATACTGCTACTAGCAATTTTCATGGCAAGAAGGATTATCAACACCTTAATCACAAGGGATAACCAAAGGCTCTCCTCCGTTGATGACAGTTGCGATAAAGCATTGATTAGTGCATGGGTCATGACACAAAGCCAAAGACTTCTGGTCTTTGTATAAATAGCGGATAAGATGAAACAATTGCTTAATAAGCCTAGCAAGAAAGGCAATAAATGAATCGTGGCCAGAGACCCATCAATGTAAAAATAGAGGATATGCCACAGTGACCAGGCTACAAAGGTACAAAGCGTGGACACTAGATAGGTTAACTTTTCTTGCAAAGCGGGCTGGAAAAAATAGCGCCAACCGATTTCTTCGATACCACCAAAGACAAGGGCTTTACAAAATAACATAATGGGGAGATACCAAACTTGGATAAGCATACCTCCACTCAGGATCGGTGGTAGAAAATCCAAACCTAGAAAAATAAGAACTAAGAGATAGTTACTGAGAGGCTGTTTGATTTGGAAAAAATCTCTGACAAGTTGTTTAAAACTGGAGTGATGATAGCGGATGCTAACATAGCCTCCCCAAATAGCTGATGACAAGCCACCTAAAATAAGGGTAAAAAGGCCAATTGGAGTTCCATAATCAACCCTAACTCCTCCTGCTCTTAGCAGCCAAACTAGGAGACTGACCAGTAAAATCTGTCCAAGGGTCCCTGCCAGATAAAGCAACAAGGCTTCTTTTCTTTTCATATCTTGCTTCCTTTTTCTCCTCTATTCAAACTTTCGTCTCACGATAACCTAGTCCATATCCACCCATTTGTCATTATCCATGATAAAGGGTTTGGCTAGACCTGGTCCGGTATAGTCCTTGTACTTGGTTGTGAGATACTTGTAGCAATCTTTCTTACTAGCAAATTTTATGGCTTGGTAGGGCTCTTCGAAGGTCAATTTTTCGACAAATAAGTATCCATCTGTCGTAGGTACCAGGACTCCGACGTGACCGACAAAAAGGGAATCTCCATCCAGATTATCGTGGACAACGACCGACAGCATGCGTGCCTTGTCATCAAAGGTGAACTGCTTGTAGTAATCCTCCATATGCTTGGCATGAACCTTGACATCTTGGGTGGCCTCAGTCTTGACCCTTGAAAAGAGAATGTCAAAGTCTGCCTGGTCCTTGGCATTAAAGAGCTTGCCCTTGTCAATGGCGTCCTTGTCTTGGAAAAGGAGCTCAGTATCACTTTTGACTTGAGGAATCTTGATTTTGCCTTTCAGTAGCGTGTAGGTGTTGATACGGCAGTTGGTACCGATAAAGTCACCATGCTTGGCTGTCCACAGGCTACTGATTTTTTCCACATCATAGTCTGTTTTGGTAAATGGCGCAAAACTCCCAGAAAGACCTACAGAACCCACGGTGTCATTGTAATCAGTGACGAGATTGATAAAGTTATCCACACTCTCCTCGTTCAAATGTTTCGAGAGTATGGCTCGCACCTCACTAAGACTGGCCTTACTATTTAGGTTGGAGTAGCTTGGTTGCTCCACCTTTTTGTGGATATGTGCAAAAACTGCTAAACCGACGAGTAATAAGCTAGCAATAGATAAAAGAATTAGCGTCTGTTTTTTCAAAGTTTTCATAGGCGCCTCCTTAGCTTCATTATACCAGATTTTGACAGCTACTTAATCTCAGGATACTTTTCCACAAGAAAAAGCCTTGGCAACAAGGCTTTAGATTGAAGATAAAGGCTTTTACTTGAGACTTTCCTTAGGTGATAGCGGACGCCAGCGAACTTCTTCGAAGTTCCATGGCTAATTTTTGAGCCTATAGTCTCAATAATTCCGAACGCCTGAAATACCAATTCTTCAGGCGTTTTTATCACGGCGTAAAGTCTCAGTATAGGCTCACACCGTTTGAAGACTATGGATTTTTATCATTTTTTCTCTATTCTTTATTATTTCCAAAATAGTTGTTCAATTTTTATTATATTATCTACAACTTTCTCAGGACTTTCCGATAAATCATTATCAATCCAGGATGAGATAATGGTTTCAAAAGATGTAGAGAAGGCTTTTATCACAATTTCATCTGAAATCTTCGTCTTTTTCTTGATCTTTTCTCTAATAGCTGGGTTGTTATTTATAAGATCACAAATAAGTTGTTGAACCTTATCTTTAAATTGAACGTGAGGTGCTTTTGAAATTGCTTTAAAATGTTTATAGTCATTTTTTATTAATAGTAGAGCCTTTAAAAGCATGTCCTCTTTATCTAAATTTCCTTGAGCTAAAATCTCCCAAAATCTTTTCATTGTCTCTGTTCCGATAGAGTATGCTAAATCATCCTTATCAAGAAAATGTTGATAAAATGTTCCCCTACTAACATTTGCTCTCTGAGTTATATTTCCAATGGTTATTTTTGAGTACTCCATTTCAAGTAGGAGGTCTATCAAAGCAGACTTGAGGTTAGTAACGCTATTAGTCTTTCTTTTCTTTGTCATTTTTTCCTTAATTAAACATATTGTTTGATGTTGTCATGGTCAATATATGGGTATTATTATATTCTTTTTATGTGAATTATAAAAGTTAAAAAAGACTGTTTTATGTTCACGAAGATAATTGATGCATCATTAATCATTTAACAAAATAATTAATGAAGGGAATAGAATTTAATGACAAAATCAAGAAAAATTCTAGGATTTATAGGTCTAGTTTTAGCACTCTTTATGGGAGCTTTAGATGCCACGATTGTTAATATCGCCCTACCAAATATTATGGAAGACTTACATACAGGATTGACTGATACAAGTTGGGTAGCAACAATCTATGTTTTAGCAATGTCTGTATTTATTATTACTGTTTCAAAACTCGCTGATATCTACGGTAGAAAATTGGTTATGCTAATTGGTGTAGTCATATTTGGCATCTTCTCATTCGCATGTATGGCGGCTGATTCATTATTACTTTTAATTATTTTTCGGTTATTCCAAGGAATTGGAGGTGCCATATTAACTCCAATTGTTCTCCCCATGGGAATTGAACTACTTGGGAAAGAGAATACCAGCCGTATTACTGCTATTATGGGTACCTTCAGTGCCTTAGCTGCAGCGGGGGGACCAGTAATTGGTGGTTTAATTGTCCATTGGACAACATATCATTGGATTTTTGGTATTAATGTTCCAATCGCTATCTTTGCATTCTTGATGATTCTAATGGGAACAAAAGAATCATATGATTTAAAAATTTCAAAGAATATTGACTGGCTAGGTATTATTTTTCTTACTTGTACTTTAGGTGGACTTATATTTGGTTTATTAGAAGGTCACGAGTATGGTTGGGCATCACAAACCATCATAGCTAGTTTTATTATTAGTGTTGTAGGCCTATTTTTCTTTTTTTTAACCGAAAGAAGAGTAAAATCACCTATCATTGACTTAAATTTATTCAAGGAAAGTACATTTACATCTTCAAGTATTATTTATATGATTTTTGGATTTGCGATTATCGTACCTTCATTGATCTTAAACTATTTCTTGCAAAATGTTCGCAACTATTCTGCTTTGCATTCAGCATATCTTATTATTCCCACATCTTTAGCTATCGTAGTAGGTATGCTGTTAGCAACTAAGATGTACCAAAAAATTAGTGCAAGATTGCTCATTAGTACCGGTTTGGTTATTACAGCAGGTGGATTATTTATGCTTAGTCTTATTCAGTATAATACCTCACAAAGCCTCATTGTTTGTTGTAATGTAATTATTGGTTTAGGACTAGGATTTATGGCAATGTCCTTAACATCATCAGTAAAATATTTACCAATTAATAAGGCTGGAATTGGGTCAGGTATCGTTAATGCTTCTAGATATATTGGACAGGCCATTGGTATGGCTCTTCTCGTTACCATTTTAAATAGTAATGTCAATATTGCTAAAACACAAATTAAGGAAACAGCGTATAACCAAATTGAAAAATGGGTTTTATCAACAGACGTAAAAAAAGTTGCTAAGAAGGAAATTTCAAAAACTTTCGACACGACTAAGAAAAGTAATAGTATTTCAACCAAACAAAGTAATATGGTTGAGGCAATCAAAATAGCTGCTCAAAAAACAGATAATCTTCCAGAACCTAAAAAGGGGAGTAATTATAGAAAGATTTATGATGCAAATCAGTTATTAATCAATGGAGTTGAAACTGTTAGTTCAAGTGTCCCACAGTTATCAACTAGTTTGAAAACTATCTCTGGAGGACAAGCTAAAGTTGGTACAGCTATTAAATTATTAGCTCAAAAGGATGAATTAGCATCTGCTCTTAAAGTCATTGTTAAAGAAAAAAATGAGCAGTTAAGCAGGGCATTTGATAATGTATTTATTGTAGGAGCAACCATTGTATTGATATGTACTCCATTAGCTCTGATGACAGAAAAGCGAAAAGATGAATAACTAAGTTATTTTATAATAGGAAAAGCCAGTCTAAACTTTAGGCTGGCCCTTTTATATAATTTAAATAGTAAGTAAACAGATTTGGAACATAGAAAATCTTTTGTTCACTTATATTGTATTTTTAAGATGTAAAATTTTTCTTTCAAACCTCTTAAACCATCACTTGTCATTCACAATATTGGCAAAGGCTTCTTGAATATCCTTATTATTGGTAGGGTACATGTAATACATGTTTTCAGGATTTCCCTGATTTTGCATGGAAACTAGGACTACTGGTTGACCTTTATGGATGGTGAAATGGTAGAGAATCATGGTGGAACCTGAATACCCGTAGCTGTCTACAATGATATAGTCGGCTGTCCCTGTACCATCGTCAGAAAAGGCAACGTCTACCTTTTGTTGGTTGGTCATTGGGGCATTTTGTTCAGTCTTTTCACCTACAATGATGCGGTTATTTTTGGCAAAAGACATGGCACCAAAGAAATCATCACTTCCGTTAGGTGTTAGCCTTCTATAACTTTCTTGATTCATCTTGTGGCCAAACTCTACCATGTAACTAGCAAGCTTGGCAGCCTTGTCACTATTCCAAAGGGCTGTCGTATTTGTCTGGCTAGATTGACCAGACTGGCTCTTGCTTTTCACTCTGTAATAGGATGTGTAAACGACTCCTGGCCCAGCAGACTCTGGAATTTGAACCAGACGATCTGTGTCTTTAACAGAATTGTCCGGAGATGGTGCCGCTTGGTTGGCTGGCACAGGCACAAAAGGATTGACCCCATGTCCTGGACCATTGTCCGCAAAATAAAACATAGGCTGACCGTTGAAATCTTTAACGACAGTCTTGCCATCAGTACTTCCTGTCTCTTCAGACTTGGTGAGCCCTGACTTGGTAATGGTCACAACATGACCACCGTCAGAAACCCAGTCACCTTCGATGCTTGAAAAATCACCATTTCGAATGGCTTCCACATCCATAGCAGGTGTTTTTGCCTCCGATGAAGCACTCTGACTTTGTGAACTAGAACCTGAAGACGAGTCAGACGCTTTGGAACTCGATTGCTTGGACTTGTCTGAGGAAGACGTTTGACCACTCTGACTACTTGACGAAGCTACCGCAAGGGATGACGTCTGTTGAGCTTGTGAATGATGAGAATGCCAAGCAAAAATAGCACCACCACCAAGAAGCGTCATACAAGAAACTGCAAGAACTGACGCTGCGACCTTATGAGTCACAATAGACTGACTTAAGGTTTGCCAAAAGCTTTTCTTAGATGCCAACAATAAGCTCTCTACTTCTTCTCGATTGGCCAAGAGACTGCCATTTTGTATCGCCTCGTCAACCTCTGTCATCTTTGGGCGACGTCCATAAATCTTTACAAAATAGGTTAACCATTCTTCTGCTTTCATCTCATCTCCTTTTTGAAGCGTAATACTTTTATTTTAGCATAAATTGGGGATTCTGGTTGACCCGTTAGAAAAGAAAAAACTGCAAGCAAGCAGCCGCAGTTGGTATATAAACTTGGTCCTTATTTCTGAGTATTGCCAAGTTTTTTAAAGTAAGTATAGCCCAGATAAAAAAAGAAAAGCGCTAAAAGAATAAAGAAACCCATGACGAGTTTGATCCCACCTAATTGATAGGCAATGTAAACAAAAGTATTAACCTTAAGCTGACCACCCGTTTTTTCCAATAGCGAGAGGCTCTGTGAGTAATAGTGACCAAGCCAAATAGCTCCTAACCCTAATAACGGATAAATAATGACACCCAAGACAGGGTTCTTTTTTAACAAATTATCTAACATACATCCCCCAATTTTTAATGCTATAGCAATAGCTTACCAAAGAATGACTAGAAAATCAAAGTGGCTTTTTCAGTCCACAAGAAAGCCAAAAGGGACCGAGCCGGTAAACTAGTCCCTTTAAAAAATCTAAAAGACGATACGTGTTCCATGAACTTGTTCGAGACCAGGAATGGCAAGAAATCGGTCACGGTTGGTCACAGAGATACCACCACCTGCTAAAATCTCCAACTGACCATCTGCTAGCTGAACCAATTCTGCATAGGCTTGCAAGCGTAAGTGTATGGGGGTATCAGGAGTTCTAGCACGAGTAAGAAGACGCGTCACTCCATTTTCCTTGAGCCACTGGATAGCACTAGGCTGGTCTAATTTAGGGATTTCGTCAAAGGCCATATGCATGGTAACCTCTAAGCCTCGACTGGCATCCAGCAAGGTCTTTAGACCCTCTGTATCGAGTTGATTTTCTGAAGTCAAAGCCCCTAGTGCAAAGCCGTCAACACCCAAGTCACGCGCACACTTGATATCTTCTAGCATGATAGCCAATTCCTGCTGGCTATAGACAAAGTCGCCCCCTCGTGGACGGATCATTACAATCACTTTAGCCTGATAATCCTTGGCCAGCTCAACGGCTGCCTTTATGACACCATAAGAAGGCGTCGTGCCTCCGACAGTCAGATTATCACACAACTCCACGCGTTGAGCACCGGCTTTAAAAGCTTTTTCTAAGTTAGTGACATTCTCTGCACAAAATTCATAAATTGGCATACTGAACCTCCTATTAGTTGTAGTGGTAGGCGATTACTACTTCTTTTTATGTGGAAAAAGCGGAAGACCAAGTTTGGCAATCTTTTCAGCTGGGGTCTTCATGCCATCCTTGACCCATTTGGAAATCACTGAGACAATAGCTGAGCTCCAAAAGGAATTGAGGTAACTACCGGCACCATTTGATGAGCTACCATTTCGTTTTTCCAAAAAATCATAAACTGCCTTGGTCAAAACCTGCTCAAAATTATAATCAATGGCAAGACTGATGATTTTAGCTTCTTTTTTGACTTCCTTAAGGAGATAAACCCAGACTTGGTAAAGATCCGTCTTGAGATTATAGCCGTCCAAGGACTTAGTAATCTTTGCAATACTAGACTCAAAAATAGATTTCAAAATCTCTTCCTTAGAACCATAATTGCGATAAAAGGCAGCACGAGATACACCCGCACGCTCAACCAGTTCCGATATGGTAATCTTTTTAAAGTCTTTTTTCTCCAACAATTGCAGGAGAGAAATTTCAATGGATTCTCGTGTAATTGCTTTGTTTTCTTGGTTAAATCGTTTGAGATTTTCCAAAGATTTCTCTGAGATTTTTCTTTCTGCCATAACATTCACTTTCTATCTGTCACACCTGATGAAATCTGCTTTGATAGCAATGCACTTCATGATAAAATTGTAAAAGAAGACAAATAACTTGTCAATGTACATTATACAGATATGAGGTGTAACCTATGAAATGGAAAATTATTGCGGATTCAGGCTGTGACTACCGTTCTTTGGACAATCTGGCACCAGATACGGAGTTTGTCAGTGTTCCTTTGACTATCCAAGTGGGCGAAACCATTTACAGGGATGATGCCCAACTCAATATTGATCAAATGATGGAGGAGATGTATGCGACTACAACTGCTTCCAAATCTGCTTGTCCAAGTCCTGATGACTACATGAAGTCCTTTGAAGGGGCGGACAATATCGTCGTCGTGACGATTACTGGAACCCTTTCTGGTAGCTATAATAGTGCTGAAATTGCTAAGAAAATTTATATTGAAGAGCATCCTGATACCAAGATTCACGTGATTGATAGCCTGTCAGCTGGTGGCGAGGTCGACCTGCTCGTTCGTAAACTCAATCACTTAGTTGCTGAAGGCCTTGATTTTGACCAAGTCCTTGATGCTATCACAGCTTACCAAGCCAAGACTAAGTTGCTCTTTGTTTTAGCCAAAGTTGATAATTTGGTGAAGAATGGTCGTCTAAGTAAACTAGTTGGCACCGTTGTTGGACTCCTCAATATCCGTATGGTCGGTGAAGCTAGTAAGACAGGTACTCTTGAATTGCTTCAAAAAGCCAGAGGTCAAAAGAAAGCCATCAAAGCTGCCTTTGATGAACTCCTCAAGGCTGGTTATGCTGGAGGCCACATTACGATTGCCCACCGCAACAATGAAAAATTTATCGAGCAATTCTCTGAATTGGTTCGTGAAAAATTTGCCCAAGCAAGCATCGAAGTCCTTCCTACTTCTGGACTCTGTAGCTTTTATGCTGAAGAAGGCGGACTCCTTATGGGGTATGAAATTTAAGACGACATTGAAAAGAGGCTGGACTACATGTTCGGTCTTTTAAAAATCAGATTATGCTATTTGATAATCAGCAGAATAGGATTATAAAACTAAAAATTCTTTCTTGACAAATCAACGTAATCGCTTTCATCACCCCCTTCATTTATGGTAAGATGGAAGTGACGCATTAGTGTCATATTCTTAAAAATTAAAATACCCTTATTAAACATGGAGACGCTTTATGAAACAGAAACATTCACATTTTCTAATCCCTGGAATCCTTCTTCTAGGGATCGTTTTGCGGGCCCCGTTCACAACCTTGTCTACGGTCTTATCAGACATTGCTTCTGGTCTAGGCGTTGAGGTCAGTTCTCTCGGTCTCTTGACAAGTCTCCCTCTCTTGACCTTTGCGATATTCTCACCTTTTGCGGCTAGCTGGGCCAAACGCTTTGGTATAGAAAGACTCTTCCTCGGTGTTTTAATTGTGATGACACTTGGTTCTGCTTTGCGTACCCTTAATCTCCCTCTTCTTTATGTGGGAACGCTGTTAGTCGGAGCTGGAATTGCCTTTATCAACGTCCTTCTCCCAAGCCTAATTCAGGCTAACGAGCCAAATCAGTTAGGATTCTTAACCACACTCTACATTACAGCCATGGGATTATCCACAGCCGTAGCTTCATCAGTTGCCGTTCCAATCACTAAGGCAACCTCATGGCAAGGCTTGGTCTGGGTATTGACAGCGGTCTGTGCCCTAGCTCTTGTGATTTGGCTCCCTAATGTCCGTCACAATCATTACTTAGAACAAGATACTTCTACCAGCGAAAATTCAGGCAGTTGGTATAAGAGTGGCAAAGTATGGGCCATCATGATTTTCGGTGGATTACAGTCACTCTTCTTCTATACCACTATCACTTGGCTTCCAACCATGGCTACACAAGCCGGTGTCGGCGAAGCCAATGCCGGAATTCTAGCTTCCGTTTTCACACTGACGAGTATTCCATTCTCTATGATTGTTCCTAGCCTAATCACGAAACTTTCTGATCGCAACCGCCATTTGATGCTAGTGACTACCGTCCTAGCAGGACTTATCGGAGTGGCTATGCTTCTAGTCAATACAGACAGCTTTGTGTATTGGTTGGTCCTTAACCTCTTAATCGGAAGTTCTGCTAGTGTCCTATTCCCTTACATGATGGTTTCCTTTTCAATGAAGGCTAGCACGCCTGAAAAAACAGCCCAACTATCAGGTTTAGCCCAAACCGGAGGCTATATCTTTGCAGCCCTTGGTCCAGTCTTGTTCGGTTCAAGCAAACAACTCTTTAACTCTTGGACCCCTGCTGTTTTAATTCTTCTTGTCTTGACCATAATCATGGGAATTGCCCTTTACAAAGTTGAAAAAACAGACCTTATTTTGTAAGAGAAAAACTAATAAAAGAAAATGCCCCACAAGTTGTAGCTTGTGGGGTGTTATTTTGCGTGCGGCGAATGAATGCAACTTTTAAATACAAAGGTCGAAGTATTCGTATTTGTCTTTCGACAAGTTCCCTTAACCACAGAACCCTATTTCTCTAGCCAAAAGAACGCTTGGTTTAACATCTCTTTTGCTTGTCCAATGATACACGGTCCATGAGAAATAATAATATTCTTAGGTTCCCATTTCTTTATTTTATGATAACTCTTCAATGCTTGTTTTTTACCAAATAAAAAGGTCATTCTTAAATCTCTTGGTGTTTTACCATTTGGATAGTGATTATCACCTATTTTTAACAGTAGCTTTTCAAAAATCGATAAATTTTCTGTTTCTATGTTTTCAATAAGATCCGTTAAAATTAGAGTTGAACTTTCAGTATGGAAAAAAACAACCTCTTTCACGTAAAAACTTCCCTCAAATGTTGTAAAACAAATTTCCTCGTTCCAATTGGCTTTCTCTAGTTCATGACCATAATATAAATTCATTCCCGATTTTCTGGCATGCTTTTGAACACCACTAGCTAGCCATACTTCTGCTTCCGGAAATAGTTCGTGCCACTCATTTATATAACTATAATGTAAGACATTGGGTGCAATAAGGTGTTTTACCTCACCTAATTGCTTGATTTCAAAAAGTAAATTATCACTAGGCTTAATCGGCGAATGCACCCAAAGACCACCATTCTGCAGACGGATAACTGTCATTCTAGTTGAAAAAGGCACTTTGAAGAGTTTGAAATTCATCAGTACTTCTTCCCCATCTACAATCCAGAGGTTATCTGCTATCTTTTTTAATGAATTGAGCGGACTATATTTTTTGACTTCCATGAAACTCTGCTTTCTAAATTAATAAAGTATAATCAATCGTTATTCTCCAAAAATGGTACCACCAAATCAATCCACTCTTGAGGCAGGTAAGCTGATAGATAGCCATGGTTATACCCCTTTGCTTCATACAGGATAGTGTTGGGATGTAGCTGCTGAAATAATTTCGCCGATGCTTTCACACAGTTTAATTCTTTTTCACCATAGATATACAGAACCTGGGCCTTGCTAGCAGAAATCGTCTCCTTCAGCTTGTAACGCCCCATATAGGTTTTGTAAATGGTCACCAATGTTTTGATAGGTGTCCTTGGCAGATCCTCTAAATAATATGCTTTTATCTCCTCTGGATAAGCCAGTTTAGGATAGAGTTTGTCCATCATGCTTAATTGAAGTTTGCAAGAGAATTTACTGAACATCAATTTACCAAATAGTGATACTAGAAAGATGCTGATTTTAGCTAACCTTGGTTGAGGAATACAGATGCTTCCATCTATGATGGCCTTCTCAGCTATCTCGCTGTCTAAGGATAAAAGTTCCATGGCAATTTGACCACCAAGAGAAACGCCACCGATCGCAAACAACTTTCCACCATAGTTTGCTTTGATATAGTTTAGGATCTCCAAAGCAGAATCTTCCGTAGAAACATAATCGAGTTGATACTCTTCACCATGGCCATTAAGTGTAGGTAAAATGACATGGTAATTATGAGACAGGAGACGAGCTTGTCTAAGATAATTCCACCAAGAGCTACCCCCACCATGTATCAATAAAATGGGAGGCAAATTTTTATCACCAAACTCATGAAATTTCATATTTGATACCCTCCAAAATGTCTCATATAGACAGTACTATATTTACTTGAAAGTCTATGTTCACCTTTATTATTCTACTATTTACTCTGCTTAGCTCTGTTACAAGTAAGAGAGACAATATCGCAACCTACCTAGTCAAGGCCAAATTCCTTTCTCGCATCAGCTAGAGAAGAGACTTTACCTTGAATAATTTCCTGATGCCCGACTAAAATTTTCTTTTTCAAATCCTCAAAAGCCACTTGATACGTTGCCTCTGGAAAATCACTAGACACATATTTGCTTTGGTTAACCATTATATTTTCCATTTTTCTAAGCGTTCTATTTTGTATATATTTATTGTAACATGAAGAAGAAATATGATTCAGATAAAAATATCAAATGACTTACCATAAAAAGCCCTGTCACCAAGGCTTTTCATTCTACACATTTTCTAGGCCTCACAAGCAGTGATACCGCTTCAACATGTCGTGCTAGTATACTCCTATATTATAGAACGAAAGAGAATTACACACTCAACTCAAACAACTTATAAAACTCACCTCTCCTATCCATCAAGTCACCAAAAGAACCATCTTCAACAATGACGCCACCTTTCATAAAGAGAATTCTATCGTATTTTTTCAAAATGTTCTCATTCAACTTGTGGGTTACTACAAGTGCAGTCAAATCTTGAATATCCAGGATTGAATTTTCAATTTCAGTAGTTACTTGATTATCCAAAGATGAGGTAGCCTCATCCAATAATAAGATTGGTGTTTTTCGAATTAAGGCACGCGCAATACTAAGTCTTTGTTTTTGTCCGCCAGATAGATTTGAGCCATTCTCTCCACATAAAGCTTGTAGACCAGATTCATTTTCTAAAACATAACTTTCTAAACCTGACTGCTGTACCGCTTGCTTTATTTCCTCATCAGTGAAGAATTGATTAAGAGTAATATTTGATCTTAAAGTATCATCAAAGATATAAATGTCTTGTTGAACAATAGTCATTAAGTTATAAAGGCTCCCTGCTGAAATAGCTTGCAAATCTATATTATCAATGGAGATGTGCCCACTTGTTACATCGTAAAAACGCAGTAATAGATTGAGCAAAGTTGATTTTCCACTCCCTGACATTCCTACAATTGCAATTTTTTCCCCTTTTTGAATCTTCAAAGATAAATGATTAAAAATTTTTTCTTCAGTATTAGGGTAAGAAAAGTCTATATTTGAAAAAGAAATAACATCATCGAAATATTCTTTTGTTTCACCAGTCTGAAGCTCAGTTACATCTTTTACCTCAAATGCATCTAGTGTTGCCTGACCTTCACGAAATTTACTTATTCCCATTCCAACTTCATTCAGTGGCATTACTACAAAATTGACCAGTTGAACAATAGCTGTTACACTCCCAATTGTGGTAGAGCTATTAAATACGAGATACATCCCTCCACCAAAGGCTACCAAAAAAACAATCATCCCTGAAAGCTGTGAAATAACATTAGCTAAAACGTCAAATTTCCCTTTTATAAAATTTATTTCATCAAATTTTTCACTTTCATGACTATAATCCTCACAGATAGCATCTTTCACATTAAAACTTTTAATAACAAGAAATCCTGCTAAAATATCTTTAACCTTAGCTAAATACTTCTGATCGGCAACCATAGCTCTATTTTGTAAAGAGGCTGATTTTTGTCCAATAAATCCTGAAATCATCATTGGAATAATGCTAGCAATGATAACTAATAAGGTCAAAAACCAATTACCTATAAACATAGCTAGAAGTGAAAAAATCATTAAGGAAAGGTTTTTTGAAATATTAAAATACTGGTATAGATAATCTTGCTCAATTTTCTTCATATTTTCGGTTAATACGGAAATAAATTTCCCTGATTTTTCTTTAGAAAAGTCTCTATAATCCCTATCTAAAATAGATTGGAACACCTTGTTTTTGTATCTTGACATGATTTGCCTAACAAGTTTATTTCTCAATCGAAGAGATATAAAGTTGAGTGCTGCATAGATGAAAATAACAGTAGCTCCTACTAGTACCGCTTGAGTTAAGGCTTCTTTATTTTGGGACATGCCACTATCAATAATACCTTTAATAGAATAAGCAAAAGCAACGTTAGTTAAAGGGACCAGTATATTAAATATCATGAAAGCATAAAAAGCCTTCTGATGGTTCTTTATCAATTGTTTCATCCTTAATCTACCTCATAATTCTTAATTTCATTTAGAAAATGTGACATAAAATATTCTTCTAAGTCAATATTCTCTCTCCTAATCTCTTTCATAGAAACCTGTTCTACAATTTCTCCATTTTTGATAAAGCCAATTTTATCTGCTATCTGTGAAATTTCCGATAATATATGACTCGATATTAGAATAGTAATTCCATGCTCCTTAGAAAGCGACAACAAAAGATTTCGAATTTCTTGAATCCCTATTGGATCTAAACCATTGATTGGCTCATCTAAAATTAACAATTTAGGTTTTGTTAGAAAGGCACGAGCTAAACCAAGCCTTTGCCTCATTCCTAACGAAAACTCTTTTACTTTTTTAGTCGTATTTTTTAATCCGACCATACTTAAGGCTCTTATTATATCTGATTCAATAATATTTTTTCCCATATACTGAGCGTGAATTTCCAAGATTTCTTTTGCAGTGCAATTATCATAAAAAATTGGTGATTCAATAATACTTCCAATCTGACTTAGGATTTCTTCTCTGTGTTCTTGTAGATTTTTCCCAAAAATTTCAATACTACCTGATGTAATTGTTGATAGGGATAACATACATTTCATTAACGTTGTTTTTCCAGCACCATTCGGTCCTAAAAAACCATAGATTTCTCCTTCAGCAATTTGAAGGTTGATACCACTTAAAATTTCTTCTTTATCAATTGTTTTAAAAACTTCTTTTATTTCAACGATATTTCTCATTTCTATCTCTCTTTCTATATCTAGCTTTAAATGCTAGAATTTTTCTTCCGGTGCATAACTACCAACTTATACAGTCTCTTTTTTATAGAAATCATCAAGGAATTATCACTTTCCTTCAATTAAACTCAGGTATGCTACTTGATACTAATATCTTGTCTTGAAATACTAGAGATTGAAAAAGAAGTAATCATTAAACTTATGAAACATGCAAATATCAAAAAGAATAGGTTATCAGCAATATTATTAGATAAACTTCCTGGACTGGCATTCGAAAGTAATGCTGCTAAACCAAGTCCAGTAAGCATTGTTATAGCTGTCGAATGCTTAATCATACCTAAAACAAATGGTAGTAAGCCTATTAGTACTGTTCCAAACGTTATTCCAGCTAAGTTAATTAATTGACTAGCTAGAGGGATATAACTAGATTCAGTTACAACAGCCAGGAATCTAATGAATAATTGAATCACTAAATGTGCAGAAAAATGGGCAATAAATGCTATTAGAATGACTGAAAGAATTTTTCCCCAAAGTAACTTTATTTTAGAAATAGGGTAAGAAAACAACTGAAAAATTGTTCTTCGTTTAAATTCATCAATAATAATCGTAGATAATAAATAAGATTCGAAAATCAAAAATGCTGCTTTTGTAAATAAAGATGAAAATAATGAAGCTACAATTGCCCAACCTTCCCATTTACCAGTAACTCTAATAACATTAGAATCCTGTCCAGTGAATTCTCCTAGTTTATTGTCAGTACCTAAACCCATAATAATGATTGCTGTAATACCTAACACTATAAATATAGTACACAACCAAGCTAAAAATAATTTAGATTTAGAAACTTTATTTAATTCAATTTTAATAAGCGACAACATAGATTATTTCCTCCAAAGCGTAAATAAAGAATAAACTATTCAGACTAATCTCGACAAATATTTAAAAATAAGTTTATTCTTCAGAAAATGTCACTATACATACTATCGGTATGTCTATACTAAAAACAAACATACCTACGGTATGTATAATAGATTTTTAATAACACACTTAAAGTATGTTATTTTTTAATTATAAATTATGTAAGATAATTTATTCAATTGATAATACATAAATAGAAATGAGTATTAACAAGAATGTCATGCGACGACTTATTTACTATTTTTTTAAGTGATCGAATAAGTTGAAAATCACCTCCATCATTTCATCAGAAATTAACTGTACCCCTAGACCTTCAAAAGTAAGTTTAATGAAATTCATTTTGCGCTTTAATTCTACTAATGAAAAAACGGAAATTTGAAAACCAATCCAAATATTTAGTGTTAAAACAATTAAATCTGCTAGCTCTTCTGGATATTCTGTTTTAATAGACCCATCTTCAACTCCTTCGTAAACTTTTTCTCTAATTTCGGGTAAAAAATCAGAAAATAGACCTAGATACTGCTCTCCTAACAAACGTGGACTTCTTAGCATGATTGAGGCAGAGTAAACGAGCCTTTGGTGTTCAAAATTAGAGAAAGAGTCCATCAAAGAATTTTGTATCTTTTCTAATCCAGTATTTCCTCTCCAATTATAATTTAAAATTTCTTGATTATTTTCGCTAATGATCGTTTGCAGTATATCATATTTGGACTCAAAATGATGATAGATAACACCTTTTGTTAATCCACCTAAGCCATCTATGATATCTTGTATTGAAGTATTATCAAATCCTTTTTCTAAAAATAGATTTTTAGAGACCTCTAGTATTTTTTTTCTAGTTTCATGTGAGTTTCTATTCCTTGCCATTATAGTCCCTTTCTATCATACCATCGGTATGTAACTTCTATTGTAGTGCACGAAACTAATAATGTCAAATATCTTATCGGAAGCTGTTTTATTAATCATTTCATTTTCAAATGCAAATATTATTTAAATTCTCCAAATCTTAATTTAAAGATTTTAAAATGATTAAAGAAGTAATGAAATAATCCACATAACTATTTCAATAAGTTCTATTTTACCTAAACTGAAAATTCAGCTACTAAAGACTAGTTCACACTATGATACTTCCCCACTATATGACAAAAAGCCCTGTCACCAAGGCTTTTCCTTCTACATATTTTCTAGGCTCGTACAAGCAGTGAGACTGCCTCCACATGCGATACTAGAAAATATCTATATTATAGACCAAAACTTTTGTTCTTTTCTCAATTAGATAATATTTTTAGTTCAGTACAATTTTGGTAAGGTACGTTTTATTAATTTATCGGACGAATCGATACATCTCCAAGTCCAAAAGAGAAATTGTCAAAGATATCCTGATAGTCGAATGGAATTAGTTGCCCTGTCTGGCTCATAAGAGCAAAGTCAACGCCTAATTCACGAATGAGATAGGGACACAGTGTAAATCCATTTTTCTCAATGATAAGAGCCAAGTCCAAAGAAGGGAATTCGCTCCTCCTTTGGGAAGGACTGCTTATACAAGTCGCTGATGATTCCCCAGTGTTTAAAAGGATTAAATTTAATTTGTTTTAAGGTCAAAAATTTCTCCTTAATTCCACCATCTAGCAAAATAGAAGTCTTTTTAAATATAACTCACGTCACGCCTTCGCAACGTTCTTTAGTTTAACGATTGAATCTCTTCTTTGACATATCCTTCTACATCTTCAATCTCTACAAACAGCGGGTCTAAGTGACACAAGAAGTGCCAATCTTCAGCGCCACGTTTTCTGTAGAGAATCGCTTCGCCGTCTTCGCTTCCGAAAAAGCTTCTGTCGGTTTCATATCCACAGCGTTCTAAGAAGTCTTTTGCCTTGCGATAGTTCGCTTCTCTTGCTTCGACATAGGCTTTCACTTCATCGTTGTTAACGACATATGCGTCGATTTTTGAATATCCTTCGATCACTTTATCGTTTTTAACGGATAGATTCGAAATTTCTTTCCAAATAATGTCCACATTTTCTTCATAATTAAACGAAAATCTAGATAAAGGGACAATATTTCCATTGAAAACAATTTCCATATAATCCGGCAAGTATTTTGGGTTCACATACTCCACTTCAAACCCATCTTCTGTTTCTAAAGTATACCCAGGGAGTTGAGCTACAAAGACTCTTCCCTCTTCTAAAGAGTCAAACGTGACTAAATCCTTTTGATAATCACCTTGATACAATTCCAAGATAACCATCGATAACCCTCCATTTTAACTTTGCAACGCTACGCAAATTTATTTTTCAGATCTTACAAGCAGTGATACTGCCTCGACATGAAACGACTGATCGCTGAGTCTATCAAGTGAAGCTGTCTGTATGTGGAAACATGTCTATAAAGCTTTTAACAATATCATAAGGTAATCGTTAAAAGGTATTACCTCGCACAAACAGTGATTTACTTAAACGAAATCCACTCTTCCTTTGAGAGACAGGTTATATGTTCTGTACGAAGAACACCTTCCAATGCACACGGAACGTTCTCTTTTGTATGATGATAACGGAACCCACATTTTTCCTGAACCCTCCGTGACTTTGTATTGCCGTCAAAATAACCGCACCACAATTTCTCCAGACTCAAGTCATCAAATCCATGTCTCATTATCTCACGAACTGCTTCTGGTATAAGCCCCTGACCCCAATAGGGAACTCCAATCCAGTAGCCAATCTCCGCCTCAGTATCCGGAATCCCTTTATCACTTGCAGAGCCAATCATCAATCCTATGCTACCCACTGGCTGCATCGTTTCTTTTAAAACAATGGCATATATCTCAGGTGCTGAAAAATAATTTTTTATAATCTCCCTACTGTTTTCAACACTGGTATGTACTGGCCAACCTGCAATCGGACCAACTTCTGGATTACTGGCATATTGAAATAAATCATGGGCGTCTCTTTCCTCCCATGGGCGAAGAATCAATCTTTCCGTTTCTAAAATCATTTTGTTCTCCTTAAATTCCAATTTAATTATTTTATTCTAGGTTTAGATGTTGGCAGTTCCTCATACATACCATCCAGTAGTTCCGTAATTAAATCCGAATCCCCAAATCTGTCGAATACATGCATTAATGTCTTTGAACCTTCATAGGGATAACTCAACTCGGAATCCGAAAGATACGAATGATATCCATCCCAGAAAACTTCCTGTGGGTCTTTTACAATGTTTCTACCTGCTTTTCCTTACTAATTCTATTACTCGCCAATATAGTAAAAATCAAATAAGCAATAAAAATGATAATAAAAATAAGATTAATTTTTAACACAAAATAGAGATTTAACAAATTTGCGAACGCATGAAATAATATACAGTAACCCACTGATTGGATTTGACGGTAAAGAAGTCCTAAAACAAAACTTAAAAATAATGTATATATAAAAAATAAAATGAAAGGAAATCCTTGATGACTTTCTCCAACTATAAACCATAAAGGCAGATGCCAAATTCCCCAGATTGAACCTACAATCAAATTAGATTGCCAATATGTATATTTTTTATCAAGTAATGGTTGTAATATTCCTCTCCATCCTAATTCTTCATGTCCACCACCAAAAAAAATTAATTGAATAAAGAATAGTGGCATTAGATAAATGGATACTCCATTTAATTCTAAGGAAGATACAGAAAATAGTATCAAAATTGCTAACAAATGAATAATGAAATAAATACTACTATTTTTTCTTTTATTAAATACAAAATGTTTAAATTTTATATTATTCCTTTTCAAATAAAAGCCACTAGCAATAGCTGGTCCAAGTGCACCTACTATATGTAATGTTCTTCCTATAATTGTTTCTAATCCAAAGATATGAGATTGCGTAAAGATGGCAAGAATCCCCCAAGCTATATAAGTAATTCCAAATGTACAATAAAGATAATTTTTTAAATTCTTTTTGTCAATTTCTGTCATTTTATCTTCCTAATCCTGATTATTCTATGAATAATATTTTTTTACTGCTTCTTAGTTGCTGTCGATTATAACTACCTATATTCTATCACAAAAACACAAAAAAAGCCTTACAATCAAGGCTTTTCATTATTAATTCATACCAAGCTTTCTAGGCTTTTACGAGCAGAGCAACACACTCGGCGGTTCGCTGTTGCCGTATCGTTTCGTCGTAAACTCCTTACTCTACGACAGCTATCGCATGGGCGGAACATCTCCTTCTACTACGCTGATGCCTCAGCTCGTACAAGCAGTGATACCGCCTCAACATGTGCTGAGAGCTTTCTTCTATACTAATAGACGAAAGGGTGTGAAAATGATTTTTAAATGATACTGTGGAACGGAACAGTAGCCCTAGTATTGACTACTGTCGTTTCTATTCATATTGGCTATTCTAGGACTGAGATGAAAAAATCTATAAATGCTCAGAATAAAATTGAACCCGCAAATCTCCCCAAAACAATGGTGAGTCATGTACTTGTATTATTCCGAAAAAATACACCTCTGGTGCAGTGAGACAAATTGGTGTATCTTATAGTGGCTTCGTAGATGAAAGCTATACTCTACTATCACTCTTTGATGATGTAGAACAAATTGAAAAAGATAATAGACTTCAGACAGCTATTGATGTTGTCAGAGAACAGTTTGGTTTTTTAGCCATACAAAAAGGAACCGTCCTAACTGAAGGTTCCAGAAATATTGAACGCAGTAAACTTATCGGTGGTCATTCCGCGGGTGGATTGGAGGGATTAAAATGAAACAAGAAAAAAATACAGTACAATTTTCAGAAATCCGTAGCAAAGGATGTAATGATATTGAAATGCTTGAAAGATTTTTACATGGAATCGTTGAAACAGCAACTTCAAAACTTCGTCAGAGAAAACTCAAAACAACTGAAATATCGATACGACTAGTACATGCTAAATCTGAAAACCGATTACCATTGGAATTTACATTTAGCATTAAGCCAACAAGCTCATCTGTGATAATCTATACTGAGGTAATCAATCGCTTTAAAGAATGTTACACAGGTGGGGGAATTCAAGGTTTTACGATTCAATTTGATAAAAATACCCTTGCCTCTGCATAGAAAGGATTTGATATGATTGACCGTTCATATTTACCATTTCAATCAGCAAGAGAGTACCAGGATACAAAGATGCAAAAATGGATGGGCTTTTTCCTATCTGAACATGCATCAGCACTCTCTGATGATACAAACAAAGTAACGTACATGTCTGACTTATCACTAGAGAAGAAATTATTACTCCTCAGTCAAGTATACGCCGGGCAGCTACGCACACGCATTCAAGTGATTGAAAAAAACAAGCGTGTTTCCTACACTGGAACAATACCAAGTCTGACCAAAGATTTCATTTTGATAAAAACTACAACAGGTCACATCAATTTGAAATTAAAAGACATTATTAGTATTGAACTTGTCGAGGAGGTGCTCTATGAATCAGCTTGAGTTTCAGCGTAATCACCTACAAATGGACTATTATAGCGAGAGCTACCAAGATTTTGAACGTGACTTCTACCGCTACTCTAACATGAATATTCCATTGACCTTCCTAACTGATGATATCCTAAAAACAATGGCGACTTCACGTAAGAATTACTTTGTCCTCAATAAGGAAAAGTCCAGAGATAACCGCGATCACTTCTTCATATTTGAAGTAAGTACCGTAGATGAGAATCCGCTAATCTATCATTATACATATAAGAAAACTACAATATATTTAGCAGAAAAATAGGAGCAGTTCAATTGACTGTTCCTATTTTTAATATTCATAAAATCTAAAGTCTTTATACTCTTTAACAATGGAGTCGCCAACCAGAACAGACTATACTGACCAGCGACTACCTTAAATTTAATGTTTCAGATTTATTTTCTTATCTCTAATTTCATAAACTACATCTGCTACATTTTCGAGTAATCGTTTATCGTGGGTGATAAACACGATAGTTCCGGTGTACTCCTTCATTAGTATTTCCAAAGCCTCTAAACTTGGTATGTCAAGGAAGTTACTGGGTTCATCCATTATTAGGATGTTATATCTACCCATGAGCATTTTAGCAAGCAACAATTTTATAATTTCTCCACCGCTTAAAACAGATAAACTTTTTCCAATATCGTTCTGTTTGAACCCCATAGATGCTAGCACTGAACGAATTTCTGATATATTGTAGTCACAATCCTTCTGCATAAACTCCATAACATTCTGATTACTGTTGTACTTGTAACCATTCTGTGCAAAGTAACCTATTTTTGCCTTAGGCGAAATAGAAATTCCTTCTTCATGGTTTAAGATCATTTGGATTAAAGTTGTTTTTCCGATTCCATTACCACCAGTTAACGCCACTTTTGCTCCTAACGGAATTTGAAAAGATGCATTTTCAAACAGAGCCTTATCCCCAAATACTTTATTAATTTCTGCACCGACTATAGGGTATGGATTATGGAGCTCCAATGCTTTACTTTGCCTGAAACGAATTCTGCGAATGCCTTCCGGAGCTTCTACTTTTCCTAAGGCCGCAATCCTGTGCTCTAGGGTTTTAGCAGCATTATACATCTTTTTTTCCTTACTTCCTATTGATTTTTGATGAGCTAAACGCCCTCCGTCTTCAGTACTTTTTTTCTTTGAAGAACCTTTTGCCTTCTGTTCTATTTTACGAGCCTGTTTTCGCTTTTCCTCCGCAGCCCTTTCCAATCGGGCACGTTCCGCAATAAATTGTTCGTATTCTGCAGCTTGGCTCTTACGTTCTTCCTCTTTCTGACGAAGATAATCAGAATAGTTTCCCCAATACTCAGTGATTTTGCCATCTTTCAGTTCCCATATTTTATCTACTATTTCATCAAGAAAATAGCGGTCATGGCTAATAACTAACAGTGCACCTGTAAAATATTTTAGCTGTCCTATTAGAAAATCAATTCCTTCACGGTCTAAATGGCTCGTAGGTTCATCCGCTAAAATACCATGAACCTGTGCCGATAAGGCCTGTGCTATTTTAAGCCTTGTTTCTTCACCACCGCTCATAGTCTGTATATTTAATTGCTCAACACCTAGCTTGCCTACAAGTGCAAAATCTTTTTCCTCCTGCAGAGTTACTTCGTCCAACTGGGGAATATAGGCAAGTTCACCCAGACGATTCATTTTACATCCTGGGGGAGTTAATTCTCCTAAAAGTACCCTGAGTAAAGTGCTTTTTCCAGCACCATTTGCTCCTACTAAACCAATACGGTCATAATCATATACTTCTAATTCATTTATATCTAAAACATCGCGTCCTTTGAATTCCACACGAATGTCTTTTGCTTTTAATATTAATTCCATAACATTTCCTCCTGTCTATAATCGCATGCTTTCATTTGCTTGTATGCAGGGAAAACCCTGCGATTTTAGCAGGAAGAGTTACATGAAAATAAGATACATAAATATTCCTCCAATATTGTTTATTTTAAATCTAATTTTCTAACCTCAGTTATCATTTGGCAAACTATAGCAATGCCAATAATTAAAATACCTGATAGTAAAAACCAATGATTTACACCGATTTTATCAGCAAAGAATCCAGAAAGAATTAACCCAATTGGCATAGCAAGTGACATGATACTTCCGATCAAAGAAAATACACGTCCTAAATATTCAGGCTTAATTTTCTCCTGAAAAAGAGCTGTTTGCACACCGCTATAAAATGGCACCGAAAGCCCCATTATTGCACAGCAAACTACGAATATTACAAATCCATTTGGAGGAAGTATTCCCGAAACGGCTAAACTGGTCCCCATTATAAAAAATGAACTTGTTATTAGTAATACATGCTTTTCGAAGCCCCCTAATCTTCCTAATAATAAGCCTCCTGCTAGCATCCCAAATGCAAAGGAAATTTCCGTAATAGAAATATGCACAGGCGTTCCATTAAAGTGTTCCATGCTTATTAAAGGAAATAGTGCATTGATTGGCATATAAACAAAAGTATATAGTGTTCCTAAGAGTAATAAGGCAAACAATCCTTTGTTTTGTCTCAGAACCACAACTCCTTCTTTCATCTCCCTTATGAAATTTGGTTCTAAACTTTGCACTTGATTACCCAGCTTAGGTATACGTACAATTGCTACCGTAATAGATGCAATCACAGCACCCAATACGTCGATGGCAATAATAGCATTTAAATCCCAAACGGAGTATAAGAGTGCTGCAACTGCCGGACTAACAATATAGCTTATAGACTGCAAAGACTGACTATAGCCTGCGCATTTCGTTAGCTGTTCTTCTGGTACTAAAAGTGGTGTAACCGCATTGAGTGCTGGGGTATGAAAAGCTGTTCCAATGCTACGGATAAACAATACTATCATAATCATCCAGACAGGTAGCTCCATACAGAATGCAACAATAGCAAGCACTGCACCAGCTGCTGCGATAATTAAATCGGCACCAATCATTATCTTCTTCCTATCATGACGATCCACTAGCACACCAATGGCAGGTCCCAAAATCGCATAGGGTAAAAAACCTACTAATGAAGCCATAGACAAGACCATCGCAGATCCTGTTTTTTCTGTAAGGTAAAAAATAATCGCCATTTGCAGGATGGCACTAGTGATTAATGATACTGCTTGCCCTGCCCATATTGCATAAAATTTTCGTTTCCAATTGTTGTATTTTTCCATTTATATTATCTCCTGCATATTATTTTGCTTGAATTTCTATTTTGAATAGCATTCTAGGCAATAAAAAATGCAGGCCAAACCCCACAATGTGGCTTTTGGTCTGCATACATACAATTTGGAAACATTCATATTAAAGACATAGTTAAATAAAGGTATAGTTAAATAACCAATATCCTCACCGTAACTAATGAATGCTCAATATCGTATAAATAAGCACAACAAAAAAGCCTATCATCGGGTATAGATTCTGCTTTTTTTATTGCCAGCTTATCTTAAACGCATTGAGGCTGTCATAGTTTCGGTTCCTCCTACATCTTTGTTTATATCAATTTATAGTATAACACAACAAGATGATATGTTCAATATAAAAGTTATGGAATGAGACTCATACTTCCAATTCGATGCCAGATTTAAAGGATATGACGAAGTTTTCTTCATAGACTGTAACGCTCTGGATTATCTTCCTTAGTAGCAAGCGATTAGCTTTCACAAAATCTTCTGTTTGTAGTTTTAAAAATTCATCAGGATTTTCTAACTCAACCTCAAAATATTTCATTTTACATTCCCTCATTTCATTTATTGATAAATTGAGTTTGCAAAAAAGAGTGGACAATTTTTGTCTACTCTTAACCTTTAAAATAGTTTTTTTTAATCGATTTGAAGTTGCCTAAATTATTACTTATTCGGTAAAATGAAGTATTGCTTTCAACAGATTTCCTTCAACTACACTTCACTTGATTCAAACAAGGTGGGTACATTTCTATTCCCACAAACTCCTTGTCAATGGAAACAAACACGTACCCACAGGGTAAATGGAAATAGAAACTGATAATTTCTAGCTATCACTTCTACTCATTCCAAAAATTTTCTCACTCTGATACTTACCCACCATAAAGCAAAAAGCCTTGCAATCAAGGCTTTCATTATCCCTTTCGTTCAAAGGTTTCTAAGCTTTTACGAGCAGAGCGACACACTCAGCGGTTCGCTATCTCCGTTCTGTCAGCGTGCTAGCACTTGTCAATCACGGACAGCTATCGCATGGGCGGAAGTAAATGCTAATCTTCGTCGTTTTACTCCTTGACTAGCAAACTTACCGCCTCAACATGTGGAGTTAGTCAACATCTATATTATATAACGAAAGTGATAGAGTTGTTGTTTAAAATTAAACTTTAGAATGAAAATATTTAAAAAAAGTAGATCACTTTTAGAAGTGTCCTACTTGTATTATTTTTATTTAAAAAGGGATAAATCCTTAACAAAAGGGGTGTACTCCCGCGCCTTCGGGAAGGAAAAAAAGAAATGGCGCAAAATCAAGGTTTTATTTTTGAAATTTACCAGAAAATACCCTTAATGAAAGTAACGTAGTTCTTGTTGATGGTCATAGTGTGTTCTATTGATGCACGTTCAACGGTTACTAGATTTAGGTTAAAATCGTTAAAGCCCATATCATAGTTTAAAAAAGCGATTATACAAAAACTTGTATATCGCTCTGTTTGTTCACTTACTTTGACAAAGTGGAGGTATCTATCCTCAAGGTCCTCAATGCATTCCATACTGCCAGTAGCGTTACACCAACATCTGCAAAGATTGCCTCCCACATATTAGAAATTCCCAATCCACTTAGAACCAAGAAAATTAGTTTAACTACAATAGCCAAGGTCATGTTTTGCCGAGCTATTCTGACTGTCTTTTTAGCCAGTCGAATGACTTGAGGAAGTTTTCCAAGGTCATCATCCATCAGTACAACATCTGCTGATTCAATGGCTGCGTCCGAACCTAGCCCTCCCATAGCAATACCAACATCTGCCCTAGCAAGAACCGGTGCATCATTCACCCCATCTCCAACAAAGGCAACAGCCTGCTGAGACTGAGTCAGAATTTCCTCAAATGTACTCACCTTATCCTGAGGCAAGCAATCTCCAAATGCATCATTAAAGGCAAATTGCTGTGCAAATTCATCAACCACTGCCTGACGATCGCCTGAAAGGAGAACCGTCTTTTTAATTCCGACTGCCTGTAAATCCTTCAAGGCCTCGATGCTCGTCTCCTTCACTTGGTCTGTGATAAGGAAATAGCCTAGAAAATGACTGTCCTCTGCCAAATAGAGAACTGTTCCTGTGCTGTCAATAGCTGGATAAGCAATCCCTTGAACTTCCATTAATCTAGCATTCCCAAGATAGAGCTGTCTGCCATCTACCCTACCGGACATGCCCTGCCCTGGTAGCTCGGTAATCTGACTCACCCTATTCTCGTCCACTTCCTGTCCATAGGCTGTTCGAATAGAGTTTGCGATTGGATGATTGGAATAGCTTTCCAGATGGGCAGCGAGGTACAGAATATCATCCTCGACACCTTCTGCGTTGACAACGGTATCCACCGCAAAGATACCTTTTGTAATTGTCCCCGTCTTATCAAATACGACCGTATCCAACTTGGCAAGAGCCTCTAAATAATTCCCACCTTTCACTAAGACACCTAATTTAGATGCTCCCCCTAGCCCGCCAAAGAAACTCATTGGTACCGAAACCGCAAGAGCACAAGGGCAAGAAATGACTAAAAAGGTAAGTGCCCGATAAAGCCAAGTCGACCACTCCCCTAAACCAAGCAAGGGAGGCAGGCTTGCAAGCAGAAAAGCGATTCCGACAACCACTGGTGTATACACACGCGAAAAACGTGTGATCATCCGTTCCGTCTCCGCTTTTTTATTGCTTGCATTTTCAACTAATTCCAAAATTTTGTTGACCGTTGATTGCGAAAAAGTCTTACTCACTTCAATTACCAATGGACTAGTCAAATTGATCACACCACTTGTAATGTCCTCACCAACGCCAATTTCCCTAGGCAGTGATTCTCCTGTCAAGGCTGACGTATCCAGAATAGAACGACCTTCTCTGACCAGACCATCTAGGGGCACCTTCTCCCCAGGCTTAACTAAAATATGGTCCGCAACCCTTACTGTTTCAGGGTCTACTTGAACGGTTTCTCCCCCCTCTAGTCTCCAAGCCTTATCCGACCGAATATCCATCAATCGTGCAATGGACTGACGAGATTGAGAGGTGGCCTTATCTTGGAAATACTCCCCAATCTGATAAAAAAGCATGACGGCTACTGCCTCTGGAAATTCTCCCAAGAGAAAGGCTCCTAAGGTCGCGATACTCATCAAAAAGTTTTCATCAAAAAGATTACCACGTTGAATATTTTGAACCATCTTGATAAGAACCTTATGGCCGATAATGATATATAGGGTCAGATAATAGACCAGACGAATCCAGAAATACTCCTCTGGCAGGAAAAAGCCGAAGGCAAATAGAATCATAACAGCAAGTAGCAGCTCTTTCGCCCAATCTCGTTTTTCTGGAAGTGCCTCTTCCTTTTTCTCACTGATAACTTCGATTCCAGGTTCAATAGCATCCACCAAGTCAATAATTTCCTTATCTATCCCATCTTCGCTTTTTGTTTCCAAAATCAGCTTTTGAGCTATCAGATTGACAGTGGCAGATTCTACCTGCTCCAATTGATTGACAGCACGTTCAATCTTAGCAGCACAATTGCCACAGTCAATTCCTCGAAGTTCATACTCTTTCTTCATGTTTTTCCTCTTTCAAATGTTTCAGTGTCAAAGACAAGACTGCTGCGACATGATCGTCCGCAAGTTCATAATAGGTCATCCTTCCTTTTTTCTCCCCCTTGACCAATTGGCAGTCCCGCAGATAGCATAGTTGGTGAGAAATAGCAGACTTGGTCATCTGTAACGCAATCGCTAAGTCTCCGACACAAATTGGATTTTGCCGTACTGCTTGTAAAATCCGCAAACGAGTTGGGTCAGAAATCGCCTTAAAAAAATTGGACATATTTAGCAATGTAACGGTATCAAACTCCGTCTCATGGACCCCTTGAATTAAATCTGGATTACAAGCTGTTAAACACTGTGACATATTTTCTATTCCTCCTATACTAAAGTTGTATCAAGTAACATCATGATTAGAAATCCGGCCATAACCCCACTTGTCGCAATATCGGTATTCTTGTGCTCTTGAGCACCTGGCACAAGTTCTTCCACTGCAACATAAATCATGGCTCCCGCCGCAAATAAGAGAGCATAAGGTAGTAGCTGGGTCATAGACATAACAGCATAGGCCCCTAAAACAGCTGCAATCGACTCAACAATCGCTGACATGGCGCCATAGTAGAAAGCTGATTTCCTACTTCGCCCTTCTACCCGTAGTGGCAAGGACAAGGCAGAGCCTTCTCGAATATTTTGGATGCCAATTCCCAAGGCCAATCCAAGGGCACTCATTCACGTAAAGGAAAGTCTAGTTGCGAGATTTGCCACACTAGCAAATGCCACACCAACTGCTAAGCCCTCTGGTATATTATGAAACACTACCGCCAGATAAAGCAGCATGGTCTTTGATAAGGGTCTTTTGGGATTCAAAATCCCTTCCTTATCACTCATCTGATGATTCAAATGTAGGTCGGGAACCAAATAATTAATAAAGCGGATAAATAAGCCCCCGACAATAGAACCAACAGCCGTCGTCAACCAGTAAAATCTGTTCGTAGCTATTGACTGGCTATAGTCCAAAGAAGGGACAAGCAAAGGCCAGACTGCCGCTGCCGTCATAATGCCCGCTGCCAAGCCCATCATCATATCCATGAATTTTTGATGAATGGTTTTGACAAAAAAGACCAAACTAGCACCGATAAGGGTACAAAACCAGTTGAATAAGCCAGCTAATAAAGCTTGCATTACTGGTGATAGAGAAGAAAAATTACATCTCATACCTCAATAATCGATGATTCAGTTGAACAACCACTTAACTATTATCATTATAGTTGAACACTCGCTCAATTGTCAAGGAAGAAAGTAAAAAAGCTATGAGAAATCCCCATAACTTTGTAAATTATTGAAGCAATCTCGTGTTCTTAGAGAATATCACAATGCCATAAAAAGCCCAAAGGACTATTTGGAATTATCATATCATATAACGCTTCGACACAATTTAACGATTACTATATTGAGAAACAAACTTTACTCCTCAAGAAAGTTAGATGTTCCCAATGCTATCCGTAAGAGTACTTAAAACCTTGAAACATACTGATTTCAAGGTTTTTATAACGTGTTATTGTATCACCTAATTTCTACTGATTTCCATAGATCAAACCTTTCGTGATTTTTTCATATAGGTGGGTACGTTTCTATTCCCTCAAACTCCTTGTCAATGGAAATAAAAACGTACCCACAGTGTAAATGGAAATAGAATTTGAGAATTCCTAACTATCACTTCCACTCACTCCAAAAATTACTTACTCTAATACTTCCCCACCATAAAGCAAAAAGCCTTGCAATCAAGGCTTTTCATTATCCCTTTCGTTCAAAGGTTCTAGGCTTTTACGAGCAAAGCTACACACTCCACGTGGTGCGTTTGCGGAAATAAATCAACCGGTTGTACTTTCTTCAATTCATATCCCAATTCTTGGTAGAGTTTGATATCACGCGCCATTGTTGCTGGGTTACATGAGACATAGGTAATCTTCTCAGGTTGCATGGCGACGCTGGCTTTGATGAAGCTTTCTGTCAAGCCCTTGCGTGGTGGATCCACAATGATAACATCTGGTCTGATGCCATCCTTGCTCCACTTGGCCATGGCATTTTCAGCTGAGTCAGCCACATAGTTGGCGTTAGTAATGCCGTTGCGTTCTGCATTTTTCTTAGCATCTTCGACGGCTGTTTCAATGACTTCAACGCCATAGACTTCCTTGACCTGTTTGGCGAATGACAAACCGATTGTCCCGATACCTGAATAGGCATCAATAACAATACTGTCGCTGTTTAGGTCTGAGAAGTCAATGGCTGTTTGATAGAGTTTTTCAGCCATCTCGGTGTTAACCTGATAGAATGACTGGGCAGAAATCTCATAGTCATTGCCCAACATACTATCTGTAATGGTATCTTGACCAAAAAGGGTACGGAACTCCTTACCAAAGATGGCGTTAGTGTTCTTATCGTTGATGTTTTGGATGATAGAAACGACATTTGGGAAGGCTTCTGTAATTTTAGCAATGATTTGATCAATACGGAAAATTTTTGGTCTAGTCGTTACAAAGACCAACATCAACTGACCTGAATAATGGCCACGACGAACCACCAAGTGACGAATCAAACCTGTCTGCTCCTTCTCGTCGTATGGTTTGAGGTCATAGCGACGGAGAAGGTCACGGACAAAGACAATGAGTTTATCAATTTCCTTGTCTTGGATAAGGAAATCTTCAATTGGAATCAAGTCGTGCGAATTCTTGCGGTAGAAACCTGTTTCAAGCTGACCTTTAACACGGCGAACAGGTACCTGAGCCTTGTTACGGTAGGCGTAAGGCGTCTCCATCCCCAATGTTTCAGTGACCTCTACGTCTGAGATGCCTGCTGTCTTATAGAGGTTGTCCACAACTTGTTTACGCTTGAACTTGAGCTGCTCCTCGTAGGTCATATGTCCAAAATCAGCAATCCCTGAACGGAGATAGGTTGCATCAATGTCCTGATTGCGGTTTGGTGAAAGGGTCACATACTCCTCAACCTTTCCAAAGCCGATATTTTTCTTGAGCTTAAGCACGCGCATCTTGATGACTTCACCTGGGAGGGCATTATCCACGAAAAAGACAAAGCCATCCACCTTGGCAACGCCTGCTCCTTCATGTGTCAAATCGACAATTTCAACTTCTACAATATCGTTTTTATTTAACATAATTCAACTTTCTTTACTCTTTATAGGGCTTAAACATATCTTCTAAAGCCTTTTACTACCCTCCATTATAGCACATATAAATTAAATTTATGGCTGGCCATAAATAATATAGATTTTTCAGAAAAGTCATACAGTGCTATCATAGGTCCATGACAAAAAATTAAACGACTCAGCAACTTGGCTAGATGTCGTTTCTATCTAAAGGAGAATAATCATGCCAGATATTACCATTCATACAATCGAAACTGCACCAGAAGAAGTCAAAGACGTCCTTCAAACAGTCAAAGATGCCAATGGGGGATTCATTCCAAATTTGATTGGTCTCCTTGCTAATGCGCCAACTGCGCTTGAAACTTACCGTACTGTCGGTGAAATCAACCGTCGCAATTCATTGACACCAACTGAACGTGAGGTTGTTCAAATTACAGCTGCTGTTACTAACGGATGTGCCTTCTGTGTGGCAGGTCACACAGCCTTTTCAATCAAGCAAATCCAAATGACACCTCAACTTTTGGAAGCCCTTCGTAACCGTACACCAATCGAAGATGATCCAAAACTTGATACCCTTGCGAAATTCACTATTGCCGTGATTAATACCAAAGGTGCTGTTGGTGACGAAGCCTACAATGACTTCTTGGAAGCTGGTTATACTGCTCAAAATGCCCTTGACGTTATCTTGGGTGTCAGCCTTGCTAGCTTGTGTAACTACGCTAACAATCTCGCACAAACACCGATTAACCCTGAACTTCAAGAATTCGCTTAATTCAAAACCAAAGGATAAACTAGAGGAGGACCTAAGCCTATGTCACATTTTTCAAAAGAATTCCTTACTTGGTTGGATACCAACGCTGACCATATTGACCAAGAGTCTGGACCAATTGCGGACCAACTTCTTGAAAAAATTGCTGAAAACGACGTCTTTAAAATCGGCGTGCCTGCTGAGTTTGATGGCCTAGGTGGTGGTCCTACTCAAGTCGTTGATGTGCTTGATGAATTGGCACAACACTCTTTGACAGCTTCCTTTATTTCTTGGGGACACCGTACTTTCATCGAGTATATCCTTGCGAGTGACAATGCTTACCCTCGTGAAACATGGTTGAAAGAATTGTATACCGGTGAGCGTGCTGGTGGCACTGGCTTGTCAAATGCGGTCAAATTCTTGTCAGATATTGAAGAATTGAATGTTACCATCAGTCAAGAAGGTGATGACTACTATCTCGATGGCCGTTTGCCTTGGGTAACTAACCTTCGTTCTGATAAATTCGCTGCTCTCTTTGCTGCTGACTTTAAAGACGGTAGCCAACCTTGGATTATCACCATTCCATCTGAAGCTGGGGGCCTCAGCCGTTCTGAAGATTTGGAATTTGTTTCCCTTCAAGGTGCTAACACTGCCTCTCTTACTTTTGATCACGTTAAGTTAGATCCTAATTGGGTCCTTTCAAAAGAAGGTACAGACTATATTGCCAAAACACGTCCGAACTTCCTTGGCTTCCAGTTTGGTCTTGCCTTTGGTTTGGCACAACGTTCTCTTGATGAGGTTGAAGCTAGTCTAAACAGTAACCGTAGCGTTCTTCGTGAGGAATTTGAAGCAACACGTGGAAATCTTCTTGCTATTCAAGACCAACTCTTTGCGGGTCTTAATGATGCTAATTATTTCATTGAAAAACCACGTGAACTTTTCCAATTGCGTATCGATATTGTCGACGTCGTAGCCAACAGCCTGCTCCTCGAACTTCAGGCTAGTGGTGGTCGTGGCTATTTGAAAGAATCAGAGTCAAGCTTTATCCGTCGTTGGAATGAAGGCGTCTTCCTTCCAATTGTATCTCCGAGTGCGGTACAGCTTCGTCACATTCTTGCAGCTAGCTAGAAAGGCCGGTGGACCAATGAAGGTATTTTTTAAGAAAATTCCCTTGGCCCTATCTAGTCTAGTTCTTGCCCTCTTTAGTTTATCCAATCAAATAAACCACTATGCCCTGATTGCTCAGGGCATTTGGTTTCTGGCAAGTATAGGTTTTATACTTATACTAGGACGCTTGATTCTTGGCTTTGAACAAGTAAGGGAAGATTTGCACAATCCAGTCATTGCTTCGGCCTTTGCTAGCTACTTTATGGCTGCCTTTCTCTTTGCCAGCCGCCTTCCACTAGCTCAAATAGGTTTAAGTGTGACTTGGGTTGGGATCCTTGGACTTTATATTGCCTATATTATTTTTTTCAGTCTGCGTTTTATGCGCCCACTATCTTTGAACCAAGTCTTTCCAAGCTGGTTCGTGATCTACGTTGGACCTGCTATCAGTCTTGTGACAGTACCAGCTAGTGTTCCAACTAGCATCAAGGGACTTATTCTGGGAGTAACGGCATTAGCGACTCTAGCCCTCTTTCCACTTGTTTTGTGGAGAATGAGACAGATAGTCATCCCTCACCTCTATCGACCTATACTTGCTATTTTAGCAGCACCTCTGGCCCTTCTCATTACCAGCTCAATCAAGAGTAATCAAAGACCTGCAACTATTATTTTACTTGTCCTACTCTTATTCTCGCAAGCATTCTTTTTCTATGCTCTTGATCTCTTCGTAAAACTGGTTAGAAAAGGCTTTATGCCACTTTTTGCAGCTTTTAGCTTTCCCTTAGTCAATAGTGTCAATGCTTTTAAGGCAGCCACTACCAGTCTTGGACTAGTCAATCCAGCTACCCAATTGGTTTATAAGGTAGAGTTCGCCTTCGTTCTTGTCATCATGACCTATTTGCTCTATCATTTTCTAAAACTCTTATACAAGGCGCTTATACAAGCTCTTAATACCAAAAAACAAGCAGGTTCAGTGTGAACCTGCTTTGTTTTCTTATCTAAATCCTAGTTCTTTTAATTTTGACTGATAGTTATCAAAATCAATTTCAATCCCTTGACCGCCATACAAATCATAACTGTCAATCCAATCACCATCCGAAGGAATGGTTTGCGAATTGATCCCTTTTTTGAAACTACCAGCATTTGAAAGTCCCAAATCCAACATATCCGTCATACTCATATTGGTTGAGGTCAGTGAGTAAACCTTCCCCAAAGCCTCAGGTCCATTGAAGAGATTAAGTGGATTCTTAAGCTGCTTCATAACAGCCTGCATCACTTGTTGCTGGCGCTTGGTACGGCCATAATCTCCCTCGTCATCCTTACGGAAACGAGCATAATTCAGAAGGGTGCGACCATCCATATCCTGCTTACCAACTTTAATGGTTTGATTTGGCACATGACCATTCTTGTCCATCTTCAAATCATCTGGGACTTGTACTGATGACACTTTTTTACCATCAATGGTCGCAAACTTTGCATTGATTTCCACACCATTCGGGAAGAGGGTATCGACCCCTGTCGCAAAGGTTTCAAAGTCAACCATGGCATAATACTTAATATCAATGTCAAAGTTTCGTTTGAGGGTCTCACGCATGAGTTCTGCCCCTTGATGATTATTTTGCTCACCAATATTGAAAGCCGTATTAAGTTTCAAGTCCTGAGAATAGTCGGTTTCTGAAGCCCCCTTGATATTGACCAAGGTATCTCGCATAAAGCTAACCATCTTAATCTTACCTTCTTTATTGCCCACATTGACAACCATGATGGAGTCCGTTCTGGCATCGGTAGAGTCTTGGCTAACTCGCTGGTCAGAACCCAGAATAAGGATATTAACCCCATCCTTGGTATCCTTACCATTAAAGGTCTCAACTACAGCAGGCTGATAGGATTTACCATTATTACCTGCAGCAGAAAGGTCTGTTCCCTTGTAAAATTGATAGGCCATGGCTATCACTAAGAACACAACTCCAAGACTCAAGCAACTAAGCACCAGCTTAACAACTTTCTTGAGCCTTCTCTTTTTCTTTGGTCGCTTCTTCTTGGCTACTTGCGACTTGGACCTTGGAGCCGACGTTGTTGAAAGAGTTGCTTGCCTTTGAACCTTTTTACGTTTAGGTTTACTTTGAGCGACTTCCTCCCGATAGACGGGCAAACCTTCCTCAGTTAGCTGATTGACAGACTCATAATCACGTTCTTGATAGTAGTCAGAACGATTGTCATAAGGCTGGCGCCATGCTGCTTGATAGTCCTCTATTTGCGCTTGATACCGCCGCTCAGCTTCATAGGCATCCAACTTTCCTTGAAGATAATTGAATTCTGAAGCCTGCTGTCCATTCAGGTGAGCAAGATTTTTTAAAAGATAGCTGTAACGTAACCGTTCATGATGCGTAAACGGCCCATTGTTAGATTTGGTCATAAGATTTCCCTTTAAATTTCATAGACTTGGTAAGCACCCAAGATTTTATATCCAATTCCAACTGCAGTTAGCTCTTCAAGAGCGAACTGAGCCAACTTTTCCTTTGTATAATCACAATCAATAATGAAGAAATACTCGCCAAGTACCGTCTTCAACGGACGGCTTTCAATCTTGGTCAAGTCAATGCCTCGCCAGGCAAAGGTCGATAGGGCCTTGTACAGTGCCCCTGGCATATTGTCAGGCAGGGTCAAGGCCAGCGTTAATTTACAATCAATCTGATTGAGCGGAATCTCGGGAACTGTGTTCCCCAGCACCCAAAAACGGGTATAATTCTTTTCAATCTCCTGGATATCCTTAGCCAATATTTGAAGACCGTATTCCTTAGCAGCTGCATGCGGAGCGATTGCCGCATAAGGCTGATCTGGATTATCAGCGACAAAACGAGCCGCAAAGGCTGTACTTGCTGTTGTCTCAATCTTGGCATGTGGAAAATGCTGTTTAATGTACTTTTTCCCTTGGGCAATGGCCTGTGGGTGTGAGAAGATTTTCTCAATTTTCTCATGATGTTTAGTCGCCATCAACTGCTGCTTGATGGGCTGAACAATCTCTGCCACAGCACGAATATCGGCCTGATGGAAGAGATAGTCTAAACTCTCATGAACAGAGCCCTCAATGGAATTTTCCACTGGAATGACCGCATAATCCACACGTCCCTCTTCATAAGACTTGATAACCTCAGTAATGGTGCCTAATGAAACCAATTCTGCCTCAGGAAAAGCCTTTAAGGCTGCATTATGAGTAAACGACCCACTTGGGCCCAAATAACCTACATACATTTGATAAACCTTGCTACTTCTTCTGGCGTTCGGTTATCAACTGTGACAACCAAATCTGCTAAATCTTGATAGAGTGCCATTCGACCGTCATAAATAGCCTTAAAATCCTCTTTTGAATGATTGAGAAAGAGTGGGCGTTGATTCTCGGTATCCTTTTGAATGCGATCATAGACCACATCGAAAGAAGCGTGGAGCCAAACGTTATGCTTACGATTCTTGACCAAGAGCTGACGATTACGCTCCGTTACAACGACACCACCTCCAGTAGAGATGACGACATCATCTCCCTCTTGGAGAAGTTCTTCCAAAGTCTCAGACTCAATCTGACGAAAGGCTGCTTCACCTTCTTTTGCAAAAAAATCAGCAATGGACATGCCGATTTTCTCCTCGATGACCTGATCCATATCAACGAAACGACCATCCAGGTATGGGGCGACGGAACTCTTACCAACTCCCATAAAGCCCAATAAAACTTTAGCCATTGAGCAATCCTTCCAAGTCACTAAAGAAGCTTGGGTAACTTGTATTGATAGCTTCTGCACGTTGCAAGTCAACCTCACCATCTTGAACCAAGAGAGCAGCAATAGCTGTCATCATACCAATTCGGTGGTCACCAAAGGTATTGACCTCTGCTCCATGAAGAGCGGTCTTACCAGTGATAATCATACCATCCTCTGTTGGAACAATATCAGCCCCCATAGCATTCAAGGCATCTGCCACCACCTGAATACGGTCGGTCTCTTTGACCTTGAGTTCTTCAGCATCACGAATCACTGTCTTACCTTGGGCTTGCGTCGCCAAGAGTGTGATAATCGGAAGTTCATCAATCAAACGTGGAATGATATCGCCACCAATTTCAGTTCCTTTAAGTTCTGAAGTTTCAACCGTAATAGTCGCAGATTTGGCAACTTGGTCAATATCTGAAAGGGTAATCTTACCACCCATATCTTTGATCACATCAATGATACCCGTACGTGTCTCGTTGATTCCGACATTTTCCAAGACAATCTTAGAGTTAGGCACCACGAGTCCCGCTACCAACCAAAAGGCAGCTGAAGAAATGTCACCTGGAACCACTACTTCTTGAGCAGTAAAGCTTTGGCCACCAGAAATACGAATTTCCTTGCCATCTACTTGAAGCTGACCACCAAACTGCTGAATCATATCTTCCGTATGATTACGTGTTTTTTCCTTTTCAATGATGACAGATTCACCATCAGCTTGAAGAGCTGCAAAAATAAGGGCAGATTTTACCTGAGCAGAGGCCACAGGCAATTGGTAATGAATAGGTTTAAGGGACTTGCTACCGTGCATTTTCAATGGTGGCAAATCACGGTCTGTTTGACCTGAAACCTCTACACCCATCTGACGCAATGGAATGGTCACACGGTCCATCGGACGTTTTGAAAGGGAATCATCTCCAAACATTTCCACATCAAAATCTTGACCTGCAAGCACACCTGAAATCAAACGAATCGATGTTCCAGAGTTCCCCATGTCCAACTTGTTTTGAGGAGCCTTGAGACCATCAAAACCAACACCGTGAATGCGTACCACATCACCATCATCCTCGATAGTCACACCCAAATCACGGAAGACCTGCATAGTTGAGAGGACATCCTCACCTCGTAAAATATCACGAACAGTTGTCACACCTTTGGCAAGACTTCCGAACATGATAGAACGGTGACTGATTGACTTGTCACCAGGGATGCGCAAGCTGCCATGAAGACCTTGAGCCTTGGTTTCTAGTTTCATAGGTTACTCCTAAAAATTTTATAGTTATTCCCATTATACCATATTTGAAAGCCTAACCATAGACTGAATTGTCAAAATATTCACTCGCTTGTATTGCCATACTTTTCTTTCAGAAAGGCAACTGCTTCTTGAACACGGTTCCGAATCAAGTTAGCAGACTCCTCCAAAAGACGATTTTCCTCAGCAGACAAAGACAAGTGAACGGGAGCAGCCACCCCTTGACGTCCTAAAATAACTGGATAGCCTAGATAGGTTTGATAGGCTTCTTGATAGCTTGATACTGCCACTTCTTCTTGAGCATCTGAAAGGATAATAGTTACCAAACGAAGAGCCGCACTGGCAATGCCGTAAGAAGTATAGCCCTTACCATAAAAGACCTTGTGACCACCCTTCATGGAAGCCATAAACAGATTTTGTCGCTCTTCTTCGCTTGTCAATGCTGTAATGTCTTGACCTTTGACCTTAACTTGACTCCAGGCTGTAAATTGGGAATTCCCATGTTCGCCAAGATTGTAGCCGGATACTGATTTGGGATTGACTGATAAATCATCTCCTACCGCCGCCTTCATTCTAGCGGTATCGAGTAAAGTCCCTGTCCCAATCACACGTTCTCTTGGCCAGCCTGTGAATTCCTGATAGAGGGCTGATACGGCATCTACAGGATTCGAGATAACCAAGAGTATGCCTTTAAAATCCAATTTTTTAAGTTCCTGAGAAACCAGATAAACAGCTTCTCGAGTAAATGGAAATTCAGCAAAGCGATCCTCACCAGCATTATGCTGTAACTGAATATTGCCAAGAGATGAAATAATCACATCAGCATCTTCAAGTGCTGCATAATCATTGACAACAATGTTTGCATAGCTAGGTAGATTTGCCATGGCATCCTTAAAATCCTGGGCATCTGCCTCGGCCTTCTTCTCATTGATATCTATAAAGACATAGCTATCGGCCAAGCCTTGAGCAATTGCCCCATGAGCTACTGCAGCTCCAACATTTCCCATACCAATAATTCCAATCTTACGACTCATCGTTTTCCTCCTAAATATTTCTAGCTTTTTCCTTAGACAATCTCTTTTGAATGCAGAAAAGGGCCTGTCAATTGACACACCCTCTTTGATTAACTATTCAATTCTTGCAAAGGTTTGAAGATGATACGTTCAATATCATTCAAATAAACAGACAAACTTTGTTGTGCAGCCAAGTATTCTTTCAAAAGTGCATTAGCTTCTACCTTTTGACCCAATTCTTGAACAGCAGCTTGTTCTTCTGCTGTTGGCATTGTACCAGCTTGCATTTTAGCATAGAAATCCTCTTGGAAATCAGTAAACTCTTTGAAAAGAGCGCTAGCTTCAGCATCAGCTGCAATCGCTTCTTTTTTCTCTACCAAAGTTTTGTACTCAGGAAGGGCACGAATGCCACGTTCCAACTCATTTGCTAAATCATAAATATTTGTCATTTTATTCTCCTAGGCGATCACCACATGATAATCCGTATTGGCTTCAATAACAGTCTTAGCATGTGTGCGATCTTTTTCATTTTTAAAAGTAATTTGGAGGATACCGTGAATATCCTCACGATTTTCCTCATTAATACGAAGGTTAACCAAAGACGTTCCTCGTAACAATTCCATAATGCTAAGGATAACGTCTTCTCGGTCAGGCACATCCACGAAAATATCGAAGGCACTTTCCACGCCACCTTTTTTGTGGATCTCCATCTCTTTACGTTTCTTACGACCGTTGTCAAAGAACTCCCAAATGGCATTCTCATCTTCAGCCTTAATCAAGTCAGCCACATTGTCCAAACGTTTTTTGAAATCTTCAATACGATCCAAAACAGCTGGCCCATTGGTCATGAGAATGGAAGCCCACATGCCAGGTTCACTCTCAGCAATACGGGTCATATCTCGGAAGCCCCCAGCCGCAAAGTGATTGGTCATCTCATGAGCCTGAGCATAATCAGCTGCCTGCTCCATAAGTCCAGAAGCCAAAAGATGTGGAAAATGACTAATTTGACTGGTTACACGGTCATGTTCAGCCGCATCAATCTCCACAAATCGTGACTTAAGCCCTGACAAGATGTCCTTAAGTTCAGGGATAGTTGTCTCTCTTGTTAGACTCGTCGGTGTGAAAATATAATAAGCATTTTCGAAAAGTGTCACGTCAGCTGCAATAGCCCCTGATTTATGGGAACCAGCCATAGGGTGAGAACCTACAAACTGAACATTCTTACCTGTTAGGTAACGTTCAGCTGCCTCAACGATATCCAACTTAGTAGACCCTGCGTCTGTGATGATGACATCATCTTTGAGCTCCAAGTCAGCCAACTCCTTCAAGTAGGCCACCGTTTGCTTAATTGGCACTGCAAGGATAATAACATCCGCGAGGGGAGCAAATTCTTTGAAATCACTTGTTGCACGGTCAACGATGCCACGCTCAAGTGCAATATTTCGAGAATAGTCAGAGCGATTATATCCAAGAATCTCATAATCAGGGTGGTCCCTTTTAATCCCTAAGGCCAAGGAGCCACCAATCAAGCCCAATCCTGCGATATAAATAGTTTTCTTACTCATTACTACTCCCATCTATTGTCTGATGCTACTTAAAAGTTTTTCACATAGGCACGGTGACGTGCTACTGCTTCTTTCAATTCTTCCATGTTGTCAGAAGAGAATTTGTCCAAGATTTCATTGGCTACGACTGTAGCGACTACGGATTCCATAACGACACCCGCTGCAGGCAAGGCCGTTGGATCTGAACGCTCGACTGTCGCCTTGTATGGTTCATGTGTTTCGATATCTACTGACATCAATGGCTTGTATAGGGTTGGAATAGGTTTCATAACCCCACGGACCACAATCGGTTGCCCGTTGGTCATACCACCTTCAAAACCACCAAGGTTGTTAGTGCGACGCGTATAGCCATCCTCTTCATTCCAGAGAATCTCGTCCATTACTTGAGAGCCCTTGAGGTAGCCATCCTTGAAACCAAGTCCAAATTCTACACCCTTGAAGGCATTGATGGATACAACTGCTTGAGCAATCTTAGCATCAAGTTTGGTATCCCATTGGACATAAGAACCAAGGCCAACAGGGACGCCGCCAACAACAGTTTCAACGACACCACCGATTGTGTCTCCCTCTTTTTTAATTTGGTCAATGTAATCTTTAATTTCTTGTTCACGTTCTTGGTTAACAACTGAAATCTCTGATTGTTGAGCCAATTCCTTGATTTGAGCTACTGTCAAATTCTCAGGCACATCAATTTCCTTACCACCAAAGACAACAACATGGTTAGCAATTTCAATATCAAGCTCAGCCAAGATACGTTTAGCGACAGCACCTACTGCCACACGCATAGTTGTCTCACGCGCACTAGAACGTTCCAAAGAGTTACGCAAATCATCGAAACGGTATTTCATTCCACCAACTAAGTCAGCATGGCCTGGACGTGGGTGAGTGATTTTACGTTTGGTTTTCAAACGGTCCTCAATATCTTCCACAGCCATGATGTCCAACCATTTTTGATGGTCCTTATTGATAACATGAAGGGTGATTGGAGCTCCTGTTGTTTTCCCATGACGAACACCAGAAGTGATTTCAACCTTATCAGACTCAATTTTCATACGGCCACCACGACCATAGCCACCTTGACGACGTTTCAAATCGCCATTGATATCTTCAGCCGTCAAGGGAAGACCTGCTGGAACACCTTCGATAATTGCTGTTAAACGTGGGCCGTGAGACTCACCTGCTGTTAAATATCTCATTTATTTCTCCAAGTACTCTTTCATTTCAACTAAAGGAATTTGATTGATAGCTGCCTTACCAATCTCTGGAACGATAACTGTCTTAATGCTATTACCACGGGCTTTTTTGTCATGTGTGAGAGCTGTATAAAGCTCCTCAACACGCCATGGCTCATAGTCTACTGGCAAGCCAAACTTAACACACATCTCAGCAATTTGACGTGTGATTCCCTTAGGCATCAGACCTTTTTCCTCAGCAACACGTGAAATCTGAACCATTCCGATAGCCACCGCTTCACCGTGCATGACTTTACCGTAACCAGCTGTTTGTTCAACGGCATGCCCAATCGTATGACCAAAGTTTAGGTACATACGGACACCACCTTCAAACTCATCTTCAACCACAATTTTACGCTTCACATTACATGAACGGTAAATAATGGTTTCTGAGTTTTCTAGGATACTGTGAACCGAACCATCAATGCTTTCAAGGAGGTGCCAAAGTTCAGGATCGTCAATCAAACCGTATTTGACAACCTCACCCATACCTTCAATCAATTCGCGTTTACCAAGTGTCTCAAGGACATTAGGGTCAATCAAGACACCATCAGGCTGAGCGAAAGTTCCCACGATATTTTTAGCAAATGGTGTGTTCACACCTGTCTTACCACCAATAGATGAATCTACTTGGGCAGTTAGACTAGTTGGAACCTGAACGAAGTGAATGCCACGCATATAGGTCGAAGCGACAAATCCTGCCAAATCACCAACAACGCCACCACCAAGAGCAAGGATACCATCACTACGAGTCATGCCATTCTTAATCAAAAACTCATAAGCCTTATTAACAGTTTTAAGATTCTTACTTGCTTCACCTTCTAGGAAATCAAAAACGACTACCTCAAAACCTTCATGCTCCAAGCTAAGCTTAACTTTTTCTGCATATAGAGCTCCCACATGATTGTCTGTGATAAGTGCAATCTTTTGTGGTTCCCAAAGTGACTTCACCCATTGACCGACTGTCTTAAGGGCTCCTTTTTCAATAATAATGTCATAAGGGTTATGTGTTAAATTTACCTCTAGTTTCATAGTCGTCCCCTCCTAGCTATTGTAAATATTTTCTAATTCCTGCCATATGGCGTCTGTTGGCATGTCCTTGCCGGTCCACAATTTAAAGGCAGCTGCTGCTTGATGAAGCAACATGCCAAGTCCATTCACAGCCTCGATTCCCTGTTTCCTAGCCAAGGCCAAGAAAGGTGTTTCAAAAGGCTGATAAATGATATCAGCAACCAAGAGTCCCTTAGGAAATTTTGTGTCTGTAGGAATAGGCAAGGATTCGCCATCCATCCCAACACTGGTCGCATTCACCAATAAATCAGCCTGGCCTAGTTCCTCTTGAAAATACTCAAAATCATTTAAAGCATGAAACTCCAAGTGGCAAGTTGCCTGTTCAAGTAAGGACTTAAAGCTCTCTTTTGCCTTATCCAATGACTGAGGGCGAACGTAGACACTGACTTTTTTTGCACCATCAAGAACTGCCTGCGTCACAATAGCTTTAGCGGCACCACCAGCGCCCAAAATCATCAGATGAGCGTCTCTAGGGCTAAAGTCCTTTAGACTAGCAAAGAAGCCAAAACCGTCCGTATTATGACCAATCAAATGACCATCACGATTAACAACTGTATTGACAGCACCAATCAGTTGAGCTGCAGGACTAATCTCATCCAAAAAAGGAATGACTGCTTCCTTATATGGCATCGACAAGTTGATACCGAACATGTTGTAACGTCTAATATTTTCAACTGTCTCGGCTAGGTCTGATTCTGGAATCTCCCAGGCCACATAAACACCATTAACTTGTGTCTTTTCGAAGGCCGAATTATGAATAAATGGCGAAATAGAGTGCTTGATGGGATTGGCGACAACAGCTGCTAGGCGTGTGTGTCCATCAATCTGCATCTAAAATCTCCCTAATTCTACGCATATCTGCTAGACTAATTTGTCCTGGAGCACTGGCATTATCAAGACTAGCAAAGGTCCATGATGAACCCATCAAGTCGCCAGCAAGACGTGACATACGACCAAGTTTACCCATTGACATAGTTGCAAACTCTTGTTCAGGATTATAGGCCTTGAAACCACGTGTGAAGTTCATCAAGTCAATAACATCCTGCTCATGCTTAGGCATAACCGCCACCTTTACCACTCTTGGTGTCAAGTTTGCCATCTCAGATAAAAGTGCCATAAGGTTTTCAGGTGTCTCCTCAAAGTTATGATAAGACAAAACCAAGTTTGAAAATTCGAGCATTTGGTCAAAGACAGCCTTACGTGTGAAATACTCAAAATCAATATAATCTGGCGAATAGATAGCAGCTACATCCTTAATTAGTGCGACGTATTCCGCATCCGTTAACTCAAGCTTGCCACCCTCACGCGTCGTACGGATGGTAAAGACAATCTCAAAGCCTGCGAATTTCTCGAAAATAGCTGGAGCAACCGTTAAGATACTATCCTTATCTAAAAAATCTGCACGCCATTCTATAATGTCTGCCCCCTCAAAACGAGACAGTTCAAGCTCTTGTGCCTCCTCTAAACTAGTTGGCATAATCGGAACTACAATTTTCATTTATTTACCTTTATTGTGTATACTTTCAAATAATTTGATGTTGGATCATTAGGATTGACGGTAAAATCCGCTGGTAATTGTTGCAGGTTAACGAAGTCCGCTGAAACATCTCCCAAGCCCTTACGCAGTTGTTTTTTAAACTGTTGCACGGTCATATTAGCAGCATTGGTACTTGCAATGATTGTCCCATGCTCTGATAAAATATCAAGACTCTGTGCAATTAACTTGTGGTAATCCTTATTTGCTGAGAAAGTGCGTTTCTTATTTCTGGCAAAGCTTGGCGGATCGATGACGATAAGGTCATAAGATAAGCCTTTTTTCTTTGCATATTTGAAATAATCAAAGACATCCATCACGACCAAGCGATGATTGTCCATACTGAAACCATTAGCTTCAAAATGAGCCGTCGATAATTCACGTGAACGCTTAGCCAAATCAACTGATGTCGTTTCAATCGCTCCACCCATAGCCGCAGCAACTGAAAAAGCTGCCGTATAGGAGAACATATTCAGAACTGATTTACCCAAAGCTAGGCCATTAACTAAACCATCACGCACTTCATGCTGATCAAGGAAAATTCCCGTCATTAGCCCATCATTGAGGAAAACTTCATAAGTTACCCCATTTTCTAAAATGGTGAAGGTATCGGCCGCCTCTTGCCCAAAAAGATGGTCTGATTCGAAATCAAGACCCTTGAAGCGAATTTTCTCATAGCCTCCCAAAACCTCAGGAAAGACCGCTTGGAAAGCCTCTACAATAACATCCTTCAAGGAATAAACAAAGGCATTGTACCATGAAAAGAGGGCGTAATCGCCATATAGATCAATAGTGAGACCACCAAAATCGTCACCATCCTGGTTGAAAAGACGAAAAGCTGTCGTCAACTCATTATCATAATAGGATTGACGTTTGGCCTTAGCCCTTTCAAAAAGTCCTTGAAAATAAGTCACTGTCAATTTTTCTTTATTAGGGGACAGAAACCATCCTATCCCCTTATTTTGACTTGACAAATAGCCCGTTCCTAAAAAATCTTTGGACTGGCTATAAAGGTAAACCAACTGATTATTTTCAGTTATATTTGGAAAATCTTCCGCTAAAAGAAGCTGTTTTCCTTGTTTGATTTTTTTCTCCGCAAAGGGACTTACCGTCAATATACTCATGTTACTATTATACCAAAAAAATGCTATTATTTCTGTTTCGTAACTAGATTTTATCAATTATATGTCAAGGAATATCACACTCAATGGCAGTAAATTTTTGAGAGTCATTATCTTATTTGGTATAATGATTAAGATAATATAGAATCAAAGGAAGTATTACTTTGAAAAAAATTAATGAAGCCTTTTGGAAAGGAGTTTCATCAAGACTTGGATTTATCCTCTTGTTACTCTTCTTTTACTGGCTAAAAACCATATTCGCTTATTACGTCAACATTAATCTTGAGTTGGAAAGCAGATATCAGGTTATGCTTTCGCTGATTAACCCTATTCCACTAGGATTAATGCTTCTAGGTTTAGGACTATACTTCAAGAAACGACGTTTCTTTTATAGTATTACCATTGCTATCTATGTCATCCTCAACCTCTTACTTATTGCTAATGTGATTTACTTTGGAGAGTTTACAGACTTCATCACTGTAAATACCATCCTAGCAAGTTCTAGTTCGGCAGCAGGACTAGGAGACTCCGCCAAGAACCTTCTTGAGCCAAGCTATCTCTTCTACCTGATTGATGTACCTTTCTTCATCTATGCTGGTTTCAGGAAGAAGCTTAAGATGGACAGCAAGCCATTTAACAAACGAGCTAGTTTTGCCGTCACTGCACTATCGACACTCCTTCTCTCAGTTAACCTCTTCTTAGCGGAAGTTAACCGTGGCGAGTTGTTGACACGTGGTTTCTCAAATAACTATATTGTTCGTGCTATGGGACTTCCCTTCTTCACAGCCTATTCTGGTAACTTAACTTATCAGGCCTCACAGGCTCGTTCATCTGCAACAGCTGAGGATATGAAAAAGGTTGAAGCTTACGTTAAAGAGCATTACGCAGCACCTGATCCTAAGTATTATGGCATTGCTAAAGGAAGAAACGTCATTGTTATTCACTTGGAAAGCTTTCAACAGTTCCTCATAGACTACAAGCTCCAAGTAGACGGTAAAGACTATGAGGTTACTCCATTCATCAATTCCATCTACCACTCAAACGAGACGCTAGCCTTTTCAAACTTTTTCCACCAAGTTAAATCAGGGAAAACTTCTGATGCTGAAACCTTGATGGAAACATCTCTCTTTGGACTAAGTACAGGATCATACATGGTAAACTATGGTGGTACCAATACAGCCTATGCGGCACCATCTATCCTAGCTCAAACAGGTGACTATACGTCAGCTGTTTTCCACGGAAACACTGGATCCTTCTGGAATCGTAATAATACCTATAAACAATGGGGGTATAATTACTTCTTTGACTCATCAGCCTTCACTGAAAAAACTGATGAAAACTCCTTCCAGTATGGTCTAAATGACAAGTACATGTTCCCAGATTCCATCAAATATCTGGAACAAATGCAACAACCTTTCTACGTTAAATACCTTACAGTATCTAACCACTACCCATACACTTCACTCTCAGGCGATGAAAAGGAACAAGGTTTCCCACTCGCTGAAACAAAAGACGAAACAGTCAACGGATATTTTGCAACAGCTAACTATCTTGACTCAGCAATCAAAGACTTCTTTGATTACCTTAAGGAAACTGGTCTTTACGACAACTCAATTATTGTCATGTACGGTGACCACTATGGTATCTCTGATACACGAAGTAGCAATCTTGCTGAACTTCTCGGTAAGAACCCTGAAACTTGGTCAAACTATGATAAGGCCATGCTTCAACGTGTTCCTTACATGATTCATATTCCAGGATATACTGGTGGTGGCATCTCTAACACCTTTGGCGGTGAGGTCGATGCCCTTCCAACTCTCCTTCACATTCTTGGTGTTGACACTAGCTCTTATATCCAGATGGGACAAGACCTCCTATCTCCTGATAACAAGCAAATTGTCGCATTTAGAACCTCAGGTCAATATGTTACTCCTCAATACACTAGCTATTCTGGTCGACTCTATAATACTCAAACAGGGGAAGAAATTACCAACCCTGATGAAACGACTAAAAAGGATAACGAAGCCATTCGTAAGGCAGTAGCCACTCAGCTTTCAATGAGTGACGCTGTTCAAACAGGTGACCTCCTTCGTTTCTATACACCAAATGGTTTGAAACCTGTTGATTCTAGCAAGATTTCCTACACGAAACAGATGGATCAACTGAAACAGATCAACAAAAAGCTGAAAGATAAATCAACTAGCCTCTACAAGCAGAAAGGCAATAAATCAACAGCTGATCTATTCAAGACGCCATCTTACAAGGAGCTACATCCTGTAGAATCCGAATCAAGCTCTAGCTCAAGTTCGGGTGAATCAGAGCCAAGCAGCTCTTCAACGGAACAACAATAACCCCTAAAGGCAGTCCAATATGGACTGCCTTTTTAGATTAAACAAGTCTCAATAGTGCTTAACTGGAAAATTGTAACTCTCATATCAGTCGCTTCAAACATATTTCTTGCTAGTTTGCTATAAGCGTGATTAAATAGGATTTGTAAGAAAACTTATAAAGGAGAACCGATATGAATCCAATGGAATTATTTAACCAAGTAAAAGAAATGATCGAAAAGAAAGATTTCGAAGCTGCTAAAAAGTTTGTCGATGAAAACAAAGATGATTTGGGCGAGTACTTCGACCAAGCTAAATCTCTTGTTTCAGGTAACGAAATGGTCAGTGGAGCTTTAGACAAGATTAAAGGCCTATTCTAAGACGAAATCCCCGCAATCAATAGGATTGCAGGGATTTTTTATATTTAGAAGTCCTATTTAGAGACGGTGCCCATCTTAGTCTAAAATTTTTTAGAACAAGCAAAAAAAAGAGATTCCCTAAGGAACCTCTTTTCATTCTATATGACTATAGAATTATTTTTTCAAGTTGTAGAATGATTTTAAACCACGGTATTCTGCAACTTCACCAAGTTGGTCTTCGATACGAAGCAATTGGTTGTATTTAGCGATACGGTCAGTACGTGACAATGAACCTGTCTTGATTTGACCAGCGTTAGTTGCAACTGCGATATCAGCGATTGTTGAATCTTCAGTTTCACCTGAACGGTGTGATACTACTGCTGTGTATCCAGCTTCTTTCGCCATTTCGATAGCGTCGAAAGTTTCAGTCAAAGTACCGATTTGGTTAACTTTGATAAGGATTGAGTTAGCAGCGTGTTCTGCAATACCTTTTTCAAGGTAAGCTGTGTTAGTTACGAAGAAGTCGTCACCAACCAATTGAACTTTACCACCAAGACGTTCAGTAAGAGCTTTCCAACCGTCCCAGTCGTTTTCGTCCATACCATCTTCGATAGTGATGATTGGGTATTTGTTAACCAATTCTTCAAGGTAGTCGATTTGTTCTGCAGCAGTACGAACAGCAGCGCCTTCACCTTCAAATTTAGTGTAGTCGTAAACTTTACGTTCTGCATCGTAGAATTCAGATGATGCACAGTCAAATCCGATAAATACGTCTTTACCTGGTACATATCCAGCAGCTTCGATAGCTTTGATGATAGTTTCAACACCATCTTCAGTTCCGTCGAAACGAGGTGCGAAACCACCTTCGTCACCTACGGCTGTTTCAAGTCCACGTTCTTTAAGGATTTTCTTAAGTGCGTGGAAGATTTCAGCACCCCAACGAAGAGCTTCTTTGAATGTTGGTGCACCAGCAGGTACGATCATGAATTCTTGGAAAGCGATTGGAGCGTCTGAGTGAGAACCACCGTTGATGATGTTCATCATTGGAGTTGGAAGAACTTTAGTGTTGAATCCGCCAAGGTAGCTGTAAAGTGGAACTTCAAGGTAGTCAGCAGCTGCGCGTGCTACAGCGATAGACACACCAAGAATAGCGTTGGCACCAAGTTTACCTTTGTTTGGAGTACCGTCAAGAGCGATCATTGCGCGGTCAATACCTTGTTGATCACGTACGTCGAATCCGATGATGTGTTCAGCAATAACGTTGTTTACGTTATCAACTGCTTTTTGAGTACCAAGACCACCGTAACGAGCTTTGTCACCATCACGAAGTTCTACTGCTTCGTGTTCACCAGTTGAAGCTCCTGAAGGAACCATACCGCGACCGAATGCACCAGATTCAGTGTAAACTTCTACTTCAAGTGTTGGGTTACCGCGTGAGTCAAGGACTTCGCGTGCGTAAACATCAGTAATAATTGACATTACAATACTCTCCTTATGAGTTAAAATTTTTTACACCTATATATTACCATAATATCAAGGCTTAAGCAAATTAAAACCAGAATTTTCTAGCGATTTTCTATTTTTTAATATTTTCAATTGTTTTTGAAAATCTCAGAAAACGACCCGAATGAAAAGGAATTCAAAATATTGTATAATACAAGTAGAAAACTTACAGGAGATTCCTATGACTTCACTTGAAAACAAAGTACTCCAATGCGCTAGTGGCGAAAAACGCCTTAATCCCGATGAACTTCGTCAGTATTTTGGAACCTATGCGGAACGTGTAGTCCTAGCTGTTCTCTTGGAAAATGCTGAAAAGAAAACTGTAATTGACCATTTTCCGCAGATTTTAAAAGACTTGCAAGCCGTTTACCCGAATCTTAGTCTCAAGCTATCGCCAAAATTAGCTGACCAGATACAATTTACCTATATCAAAACGGCTCAAGCACTCAACATTTCAGCTACTATCGTAGACGAGGCCAAGGCCCATTCACCATACGGTCTTATTGTACATAGTAATCAAGCAGAAAACCTTGATAAAGTATTATTTTCTGAGCTCTATCCTGATATCCTTGCTCCTACAGAAACTGAACCTGTTACTGAAAAAAAGGGATTTTTCGCTAAACTATTTGGAAAATAAAAGCTGACGCAAGGTCAGCTCAGATTGAAGACAAAGTCCTCAGAAGTTATAC
>NZ_KV831761.1:0-23525 GCF_001837205.1 Streptococcus sp. HMSC064D12 | reverse complement strand
TGACCTGTCTTGTCAATAACTTTTTTAAAGTTTTTTCAAACTTTTTGTTACTGGACATTTCCTTAAGACTTTATTAGTCTATCAAGTTTGTGAACTAATGTCAATACTTATTTTCTATGCCAGAGTAAACGTAAAAAGAAGATCGCAAGTATCTCCTTTTTTACTTTTTTATAGAGCTGCGCGCATGCGTGCTTGTGAATTTTCGACATTTCTTATTGAACGTGGTAAGAAAGCACGGATATCATCTTCCTTATAACCCACTTGCAATCTCTTATCATCAATTAAGATTGGGCTCTTCAAGATTCTTGGGTTTTCTTGAATCAAATCAATCACCTCACTGACACTGAGCTCGTCGATATCACAATTTAGAGCTTTAGCATAGCGATTTTTTGATGAAACAATACTCTCAACACCATTCTCTGTTTTAGATAGGATGTTTAAGATTTCTTCTTTTGTAAGTGGTTCTTTACCAAGGTTTTGTTCTTTATAAGGAAGTTGATGGTTGTTCAACCATGTCTTTGCTTTTTTACAACTTGTACAACTTGAGATTGTATAAATCTTAATCATGTTAATTCTCTCTTTCTGTCACATGATACTATTATCTTATCACTGTCCTTGATTTAAGAAATCGGTCTAGCGACCTATTTTGAATCTTGAGGACTTTTTCAATTATCATAGACCCTTTTTATTTAGATTAAAACAAAGAAAAAAGAGCTCGTCGGCTCTTTTACACTTATTCTTCAATTTCAATGGTTGAATCTAGGTCTAAAACAAGTTCATCAGATGTTTCTTCAACTTGTGCTTCTTCAACAATATCCTCTTCATCTGGTTCAATCAAACCATAGTGTACACGTACTTTATGATCAATTTCTTCAAAAATATCTGGATGATCTGCCAAATATTTTTTAGCATTTTCAGACCCTTGACCAATCTTCTCTCCATTGTATGAGAACCATGCTCCAGCTTTTTGAATAATGCCTAAGTCACTAGCGATTTTTACAAGCTCACCTGTTTGTGAAATCCCTTCACCATACATAATTTCAACAAAGGCTTCTTTAAATGGTGGAGCAACCTTGTTTTTAACAACCTTAATTTTAGTTTCCTTACCAACATTTTGGTCTTTTTTATCGCCAGTCCCTTTGATTTGCGTATTTCCACGTACATCAAGACGTACTGATGCATAGAATTTTAGAGCACGTCCACCAGGAGTTGTTTCTGGATTACCAAACATAATACCAACTTTTTCACGCAATTGGTTAATGAAAATAGCAATTGTTTTTGTTTTATTGATAGAAGCAGAAAGTTTTCGCATGGCTTGACTCATCATACGCGCTTGAAGTCCGACATGGCTATCACCAATATCTCCATCAATTTCTGCACGAGGTACCAAGGCTGCAACTGAGTCAACAACAACCAAATCAACTGCACCTGAGTCAATCAGCTTACCAGCAATTTCGAGACCTTGTTCACCTGAATCAGGTTGTGACAAAAGAAGTTCATCGATATTAACACCTAGGGCTGCCGCATAAGCAGGGTCAAGGGCATGCTCTGCATCGATAAAGGCAGCAATTCCACCTTCTTTTTGTGTTTGAGCAACAGCATGGAGGGCTACAGTTGTCTTACCTGATGATTCTGGTCCGTAAATTTCGATAATACGACCTTTAGGATAACCACCTGCACCAAGAGCAATATCCAAAGCCAGCGAGCCTGAACTCATAACTTGAACTTTCTGCTCTGCACGCTCACCAAGACGCATAACCGCACCCTTACCAAAATCTTTTTCAATATTCTTTAAAGCATCGTCAAGTGCTTTACGACGCTCATCTCCAAATTTCTTTGTAATTTCTTCTGTTTTCTTTGTTTTCTTAGCCACTTATTTTCCTCTTCTTTCTATAGTTAAAGACAAACTTAAATCATGTCTTCTTGTAATAAAGCTTGGCGAACTAGGTTAAAGGCATAGAGGGTACTAATATATCTAACATCAGAACGACTTCTTCCACCTATAACAACCTTGATTGACCTTACTTGATTCCTATCAGCAATACCAATAAATACCGTACCTGCTGGGTGTCCTTCTAATGAATCTGGTCCAGCTACACCGGTAAGTGCAACTCCATAATCGCTATCTGTTTTAGCTCGAGCACCTTCAGCCATTTTTTCTGCAGTAAAATGACTGACAACACCATGTTCTTCTAGTTGCGACAAGGGAATATCCAACATTTTAGCTTTTTCTTCAATGCTATAAGTAACAAATCCACCTTTAAATACTTGTGAGGCCCCTGAAAAATCAGCAATACTAGCCTGAAATAAACCTGCTGTTAGGCTTTCAGCTGCAGTGATAGTCTTGCCGTGGTGCTTAAGCAAGCGAAAAGCTTCAAAGGCTAAACTATTAGACTCTCCATATCCATAAATGAAATCAGATAAGGATTTTCCATCTAGAGTTTTAGTCGAACGAATTTGTTTCTCTAAAACATCTAGTTTTTGATCTGCTTCTTCTTGCGAAGAAGCCTTTGTTGACAAGCGAAGTGTTACTTCCCCCACTTTAGCATATGGAGCTATGGTTGGATCTGTTTGGTTAACAATAAAATCCTTCAGAACAGTCACTAATTGACTTTCTCCAACGCCGAAGAATCTTAGGACTCTCGAATAAAGACTTGAGTGATTCTCAGTAAGAGCTGGAATAAGTTCTTGATTCACCATAGGTTTGAGTTCACTTGGTGGACCAGGTAAGACTACATAGGTCACCCCTTGAGCAGTAATAATCCCTCCAACTGCAAGACCTGTCGGGTTTTGCAAGGGAATAGCTCCCTCAACAATTTGTGCTTGACGTTCATTATTAGGCGTTCGTGTGTGTTTAGGACGAGTAGCAAAGAAACTATCCAGTTTTTTACTAGCCTCCTCATCAAAAACGAGTTCTTTTCCTAAAAATTTAGCCAGTGTTTGCTTGGTTAGGTCGTCCTCAGTAGGGCCAAGTCCACCACAAAGTATGACTAAATCACTACGCTGACTGGCTTGATCAAGAACTGAAAGTAGGCGGCTTTCATTGTCTCCTACTGCTGTGTGAAAATACACGTCAATTCCTAGTTCAGCTAGTTTCTCAGATAAAAATTGGGCATTGGTATTGGTGATTTGCCCGGTTAGGATTTCAGTTCCTACTGCAATCAATTCAGCTTTCATTGGTTCACCTATATTACTATTCGTAAAATAATCTCAAAAACATGTTCGTTTATAAACTAACATGTTTTTCTCGTCTTGTCAATCAAATCTACTCATTTATTTGAAGTCACAGTTGTTTTCATGATCATTCACAAATCCTGCGGCTTGTAAAAATGAATATATAGTAGTCGGTCCTAAAAATTTGAACCCTCTCTTTTTTAGGTTTTTGGCAATCTGTTGGGATAAGTCAGTTGATGATGGGACATCCTTATATGTGGGTACATTATTTATCAAGGGCTTTCCGTCAAAGAAATGCCAAAAATAATGGGACAGTGAGCCAAATTCATCTTGGATTTTTAGTACTTGTTTGGCATTATTTACGGTTGCTTCTAGCTTAAGTTTGTGCCTAATGATGTCTGGATTTTGAAGCGCATCTTCAAGTTCACTTAGGCTAAACTGGGCAACACGCTCAATATCATAGTCATGAAAAACACGATTAAAGGCCTGTCTTTTATTTAAAACGGTTAACCAAGAAAGCCCTGACTGATAACTTTCTAAGCATAGAAGCTCAAAAAGTTTTTGGTCATCACCAATAGGTTTTCCCCACTCCTTGTCATGATAATCACAATATAATTTATTGTTTGTTGGAACCCAACGACAACGATTGACCATTGCTTACCTCATTTCATCAACATCTTAAGAGCCGATTTAATGTATTGCTCTGCCGTTTCATTAGTTCCTTCGAAGAAGGCCTTGATTTTCTTAAGTTCTGCAGCTTTATAACCAAGAGCAAGCAAAGCTTCCATAGCCTCATCCAACTGATGATTTCCTTCAGGTTGACTTGGTGTCGTCTTGGTCGTTTCTGTTGGTAACTCTGCAAATTTCCCTGCTAAGTCCAGAACCATTTGTTGAGCTGTCTTTTTACCAATCTTTGGAAACTTCATCAAGTACTTGATGTCACTATTATCAACAGCAGCAACCAAGCCTTGATTATCATCTACAGCAACAATGGCTAGGGCAGTCGTCGGACCTATTCCAGAAACTGAAATAAGCTTAAGGAAGACCTCTTTTTCATCTTCAGTATGGAAACCAAAAAGAAGGTGGGCATCGTCTCTAATAACCTGATGAAGATAGACTTGGATAGTCTGATTCATTTGGTCAGAAAAACTATATGGATTCGCTACAGTGACAATATAACCTAAGCCGTTTGCTTCTATAACAATATACTTGGCGGTAATTTTCACTAGAGTTCCCTTGATGTAATCATACATGGCGTGTGATTTCCTTTCTCGTTCGTTTCTTCAATGGTTTGCTTTATCATTTTATACTTGTAAGATAATTGTCTTGAGTGTTTATTTTGTCATCTCAAGCACTGCTGTACTATTGTAACAAAAAATCCACTCGAAAGTGGATTCTGTTTGCTCTATTTTAAGGATGACTACTCGTCTTTAAAGTATCTGTAATCATCTTCAGGCCTAATAGAATATATGTTACAACGCCTAAAGTAAAGGCAATGCTAGAAACATTTACGAGAGTATTCTCCAAACTTGGTTGACCTAACCAGGCCAAAATATAGAAAATCAAGCTAGTCGCTAAAAATGTTAAGCCAACAAGTAAAAAGTGTTTGTTAGTTTTTGTTAGGTGTCTCATCACTATACCTCCTAACTTAAAAATCAGGCAATCATCCTACAATGATCCGCTAAAACATTAGAAGATTCCTCATCTTCACCACTATTATAAATCTAACATTCCTATTCGTAAAGCAAGACCGAAAAAAGTTTTAATACTTCCCTAGGTCACGTAGACTTGTATGATTTTCTTGGATACGACGGAACATTTTTTCCATATCAGACTTGGTAAAGTTGACAAGTACTGGACGTCCGTGAGGGCAATTGTAGGGATTTTTACACTGTGCAAGCTGTACTAGGAGGTCACGCGCAGAGTAATCATCAAGAGCATGATTGGCCTTGATTGAACGTTTACAACTCATCATGATGGCCAACTCAGCACGGTAGGTCTTAACAGACACTTCATTCGTCAAAAGAAGCATGTCACACATTTCATAGACCGCTGATTCAATCTCTTCTTCCTTCATCCAGATAGGATGTTCACGAAGAATGAAAGTGTTGTTCCCATAAGGCTCTAAATAGATACCAACCTGGTTAAGAAGGGACATTTTTTCTTGTAAACTAATGTAGTCTGAACCTGAAAATTCAAAGAGATAGGGAACCAAAAGCTGCTGTAAACTGCTGTCAACCTCACCAATCTTTTCGCGATAGTACTCATACTTGACACGTTCTTGGGCAGCATGCTGGTCAATGATGTAAAGTCCGCCTTGTCCTTGCGCAAAGAGATAGGTTCCATGCATTTGACCAAAAAACTCTAATTCAGGGAAGGTTGATGTTTCCTCATTGTCCAGAGTTTCAAGCATGCGCTTCATTTTCGACTTGTTTTTATAATCAAGTTTTTCGTGTTCGCTATCACCTTCATCTACTGAACGTTGTGCCTGTTTAACAGAAGGTTGCGGTTTATTTTCTACCGATGAAACTGGAGACTCTGACTCTAATACAAGAGGTTTGATATCTTCTTGGACTGTCTCTGGTTTGACAAAGAAATCATTACGACTGCTATCATAGTAAAGATTGGTTTGTTTGAGTGGAAGACTGGTTTGAACTGGCTTAGCTGCACCTCTGGTACTAGACTTGGCTAGATTTTCAAGGGCATCAGGAATCAAATCCTGCTCTCTAAGGCTTTGAGCAATGGCTGAGCTGATAAGGGCCATGAGCTCTTTTTCTTTAGAGATACGTACTTCCTGCTTTGTTGGGTGAACATTGACATCGGCCAAGTAAGGATCAATCTGAATATCAATAACTGCAATAGGGAAGCGTCCTACCATGAGTTTAGAGCCATATCCATCAAAAATAGCACGGTTAAGCAGGAAGTTTTTAATATAACGTCCGTTAATGAGAATCGTGATGTAGTTACGATTTGCACGGGTCAACTCAGGGAGACTAACATATCCAGAAACTTCAAAATCAAGGTCAGAATTTGAAATCTCCACCATTTTTTTAGCCGTTGTCAAACCATAAATACCAGCAATAGCTTGACGGAGGTCTCCAGTACCTGATGTCTGTGTCAACTGACGACCATCATTAAGTAAGGTAAAGGCAACCTCGGGATGAGCTAGACTCAGACGATTGACAACATCGACAATATGAGCCAACTCAGCCTGTAAACTCTTCATATACTTGAGACGAGCTGGGGTGTTATAAAATAGATTTTCAACGGTAATCTTTGTTCCAACCGGTGTTGAAATAGGATCCTGACTCTCAATTTCTCCACCTTTGGCAACCAGTTTAGTCCCGTAGGCTTCTCCATCCGCTGCTGTCACAATAGTTAAGTAACTGATAGAAGCTATAGAGGGGAGGGCCTCACCTCGAAAACCAAGGGTTCGAATACGAAAGAGATCTCCTTGATTTTTGATTTTACTTGTTGCATGACGGCGCAAACTCATGGCCACATCAGCTTGAGCCATTCCTTCGCCATTGTCTGTGATTTGAATTTTTGAGAGGCCTGATTCTTCAACTTCAATGGTAATCTGGGTGCTACCTGCATCAATAGCATTTTCCACCAACTCTTTAACAACACTGGCTGGACGCTCTACGACCTCACCAGCAGCAATCTGGTTGGCTAACACCTCAGGCAATTCGATGATTTTTGGCATAATTATTATTTTCCCTTCTAAAAGGTTGATAGAACATTGTTTCTAACTGTTACTGATGCTTCCTATAAAGCCATAACTCACACACAACTGTTAGCCAAGATAAGGCTGTAGCTATAACAATCATATCCCCATGACGAAGGTTGAACCAAATGAGCCCAGAAAAAATCAAGAGGTAGGTGACTTGGAAAATCCATTGGTAGGTTTTGGGTGAGCTTGTCGAATCCATAAACTGCTTAACAAAGAAATAAAGCAAAAGCAAGTTCAGTGTTAGTGCCTTTTCAAAAGGTGTAGAAAAGCTCAAAATTAGACTGCAGGCAAGAAAAATTCCTGCTAGCCATTTCGTTATAGATTTCATGTGATTACCTCGTCAGTACGTTTTCATTAAGTATAGGGGTTTTCGAAAATATTTTCAACCACTTAGACACCACATAGGACCACATAGACAAACGCTGTTGCTGTGGGCTAGTAAATAGTGTTTAATAAAGGTGTGAAAGGGAGGAGGCCTCCTCAATTACAAATAAGAAAGGATAGTTATGAAACTAAAAGTTCAGATTGACTCGGTATTTCAAGAAGAAACGTTGCAGATTCAAGCACCTAGTCGAACGCCCAAGATTCAGCAAGTGGTCGAGTTTGTCGAATCTTTGGATGATAACCAACGACTCAAAGGAAAAAAAGATGGCGAAACCTATCTCATCGAGTCTAATGCTATTTCCAGAATTTACATCGAAAATCGTCAAGTTCTAGCTGAAACTATTCAAGGAGAGTACCACTTAGGCTTACGTCTCTATCAAGTTTTAGAAAAACTGCCATCTTACTTTATCAAAATCTCACAATCAGAGATTGTCAACCTCAAAGAAATTGAACACTTCAACATTACTCCTAACGGCCTCGTTGAAATTCACCTTAAAAACAAGGAAACCACCTACTCATCACGCCGTTACCTCAAAGCAATAAAGGAGAAATTACAATGAAAAAGCAACTTTTTAAATCAGGCACAAAGGGCATCCTTATCGGACTTGCCGTATCCATGATTATGTCTCTTATCTGGGCACCAAGCTACATGCCTCTTAATCCTCATTCAGCTATTGGACAATGGATGACGTCACATCAGGTTCACGGATCTTTGGTATTGGCCTACTGCCTCATCACTTGGTTTGCTATCGGTATCCTCTTTGAAGTCGCTAGTTATATTTTCCGTAAGGCTGAATGGAGTTTGCTTCGTGCAACCCTCACTCACTACGCCTTGACCTGTCTAGGTTTCATTCCACTAGCTACCCTCAGCGGATGGTTCCCTCTACGTTTAACTTTCTACTTGGAGCTAGTCATTGAATTCAGCTTTATCTATCTCCTCGTTTGGGTCTTCTCTTATTGGAAAATGAAAAAGGATATTGAACAACTCAACCAAGAATTGAAACACCTATAAAAGACAAGAAGCCTGTCAATGACAAGCTTCTTTTATAGTTTCTGTTTTAAATCTGCTACAGCCATCATGACCTGCATCGGTGTCATATTGTAAATATCCAAATCACGTAACTCTTGAAGAACCGGATTTTCAGTAAAATCATCAAAGAGTGAGATTTGCTCGTTAATATGCGTTTCAGTGGCAGGCTTCTCTTGAGGCGATACCTTTTCCTGAGGTTGGATGGTAACTGTCTCGCCCTCTAATTGTGTCAAGATGGTGTCAGCACGTTCCAGTAAATCTGCTGGTAAACCTGCAATCTTAGCCACATGAATACCATAAGATTTATCGGCTGGGCCATCGACAATCTTGTGAAGGAAAGTCACCTCTCCGTCCTTTTCAAGTGTCGCCACATGAACGTTGACAAGGTGTGTCAAAGTATTTGACAGGGCTGTCAACTCATGATAGTGGGTAGCAAACATGGTTTTAGCCCCCACCTTGTCATGAATAAACTCGATGATAGACTGGGCCAAAGCCATACCATCATAGGTGGCTGTCCCACGTCCCAACTCATCAAAAATAATCAAGGAATTAGGTGTTGCCCGCTTAATGGCCTGATTAGCCTCCATCATCTCAACCATGAAGGTCGACTGACCTGAAATCAAGTCATCTGCAGCACCAATACGTGTATAGATGGCGTCAAAAACTGGCAAATCAATACTATCTGCTGGTACGTAAGACCCCATCTGAGCCATAACGACTGACAAGGCCAACTGACGCATATAAGTAGATTTACCACTCATATTTGGTCCTGTGATGAGCTGAACATTGGTCTGACTGTCAAAGGTAATCGTGTTTGGAATGTATTCCTGAACGCCCATAACCTTCTCAACCACCGCATGACGGCCTTGATCAATAACGATACGATGCTCATCATTGAACACAGGACGAACATAATGATTAGTCTCTGCTGTAACTGCCAAACTCTGAAGCACATCGACTGTCGCAATAGCCTTAGCCAAAGATTGCAAACGATCAATATAGCGTTCCACCTGCTCACGGACACGCATGAAAATATCATACTCTAGCGTTGATGACTTTTCACGTGCCTCTAGCATTTCACCTTCAATCTTAGCCAACTCAGCAGTTCCAAAACGCTCTGAATTTTTCAGGGTTGCCTTGCGGAAGAAATGGTCAGGAACCAAGCTAAGGTTAGAGTTGGTCACATGGAAGTAATAACCATCTTTACGGTTATAATCAATTTTTAGTGTTGTAATACCAGACGCTTCACGTTCCTTGGCTTCGATATCCGCAATCCATGATGTCCCCTCACTCATCACCTTGCGATACTTGTCCAAGGTCTCATCAAAACCAGCACGGATAATGCCACCTTCTGTAATGGTTGCAGGAGCATCGGGATCAATAGCCGACCGAATCAGACTCTCTAATTCTGGCAGAGCATCTAGCTCTTGTAAAAGACGTGACAAGGCCTCGTCATCAAAAGACTCCAAAATCGCCTTAATAACTGGAACCTGAGCTAGGGTATGACCTAGCTGAATCAAATCTTTAGGATTAGCCTTTCCAAAGGAAACACGACTGGCCAGGCGCTCAATATCGTAAACCCCTTTAAGACTCTCAGTCAGATCACTACGCTCGAAGAAATTGTCCAAGAAAACTTGGATAATATTCTGACGCTCCATGATGGCAGCCTGATTCACTAAAGGACGGTCAATCCAAGTTCGTAAGAGACGCATTCCCATAGCTGTCTTGGTTTCATCCAAGAGCCAGAAAAGAGAACCGTGTTTCTTACCTGTTCTAGCATTTTCCAACAAATCCAAACTTGACTTGGTCGCATAGGACATCTGCAAGTAATCCTTAATCTCATAGTGCTGAGCCTTTTGTAAATGGCTAAGCTCGCGCATCTGAGTACGGTGCACATACTGGAGAAGTTTACCCGCTACACTGCTTTCCAAGTCTGTCAAGCTAGTGTCAATCAAGTGGACATCATCGTAAACCTCTGTTTCCTTGGAAAGTAGAAGGTTGAGTTGCTTCACCAAAACTTGTTCATCAGCTTCAGGTAAATCATAACCAACTACTACTTCACGTGCCTTAAGGTTCTGAATTTCACTACAAACTGAACTGAAATCGTCCAACTCTGTCGCAAAAAATTCACCCGTTGACACATCCATATAGGCCAGACCAAAACGACTTCCAGCCTTGTCAATGGCTACCAAGAAATTGTTGGCATTATCAGGTTTAGAACTGTCAACCACTGTCCCTGGCGTGATAACCTGAACCACCTCACGCTTAACCACACCAACAGCCTGTTTAGGATTCTCCATCTGCTCAGCAATGGCTACCTTGTAACCCATCTCAACCAAGACATCAATATAGGCTTGAGCTGAATGATAAGGAACACCAGCCATAGGAATGGGATTATCGGCGTTCTTATTACGACTGGTTAGGCTAATTTCCAAAATCTGGGCAGCCTTAACGGCATCCTCGTAAAATAATTCGTAAAAATCGCCCATACGGAAGAGCAAAAAAGCATCTGGATAATTTTCCTTGATATCCAAATACTGCTGCATTCCTGGAGATATTTTTTCCTTAGCCATGTCTTAACTCCTCGTTAATCCTTTCTTCGATAGACTTGGTCACATATTGGACCAAGTCACTGGCATCCTGCATTTTTTGGCGGTAGTCCTGAACAATAGGCAAATTTTCCAACTCATGCTGAATCAAATCTGCTTGCTCACCTGCCTCCTCATAGGCACGTTGTTTCTCGATTTTTTGAAAAAGCACCGCTTCTTGTTGATAAGCCTTCATCTGTCCAGCCAGATGACTGATTTGAGGGACCTGTCCAATGGCCTTCTCAGACTCTTGAAAAGCAAGAACCGCCTCATGGTGTTTGAGGAGGTCAATTAACTCTTCTTTGGCTTTTTGGAGATCCTGATGAGGAGTGTTCATCAGTGAAACTCGCTTTCCAGTTTTTCAGCAACCACAGCATCCTTACAGATTACCAATAGAGTATCTGCGCCAGCAACAGTTCCTAAAATTTCAGGGTTGCCATCACTGTCAATTAAGTTGGCCAAAACATCAGCTTCACCCAACTCTGTGTGGAGGACCAGCATAAACTGAGCACGGGAAACTGATTTAACATAGTCCTTAACCGTAGGATCCAAACTTGGAAGCACATGCTCAGACAAACTATAGTATAGTCTGCCTTCTTCATCACGAAGCTTCAAGAGGCCAATCTCACGCAAGTCACGTGACAAGGTAGCCTGAGTAACCGTGATACCTTCCGCCTCTAGGCGTTGCTTAATTTCCTCTTGTGTCCCAATCTTATCTCTTGAAATCATCTGTTTGATAACAGCTTGACGATCTCTCTTCATTATCTTTCCTCTTTTTATGTATATTCTTTGCATATTATAACAGAATTTTTGTATTTTTTCATGGAATATCAACCCCTTTTTCATAGGTTTTATTAGACTGATAACAAAGCGATTTTGTGAGCTATTTTAGTAATTCATCCCCCTTAAGTTGCCGTTTGCTTACCACGGGAGTTAGCAAAAAGGAAAGCAAAAAAATACCCGTTAGGGTATCAATCAATTTATAAGTTTAATATTCAAGAGAACTCGCCCCTAAATGTTGCAACGTGGCAACATATTGAGGCATTAGTCACTTTACGAGTTTAGCAGGCAAGGAACTAGCACCAGTAAGGTGCTTTTTTAGTTGTCCTCGCCTAGTTCCTTTATTATATCTGATACCTTTTCTAAACTCAATGTTTCGTGTGGCTCAACTCGTTCACCGTCCAAAACGTAGTCATGTATCTTACCATTCTTTCGGACAATCTGGACAGTATCACCTTTAATAAAACCATTGTCCATAGCCTCTTTAAATTCATCATAGGTTAGCATTTTGTTACCTCGCTTACAAATTTGTCCAACGGTTGGACAAAACGGAAGAAAAAGTTTTTTCTAAAACAACCTCCTTTTATATTCTATTCGTAATTGATACAGAAAAATACGTATCTTTTTTGTAATTCTATTATAGCGAAAATGTTAGCAAACCTCAGTATAAATTGGTATAGACACCCTATAAAAAACTGTAAAAAAATGTGCGTGATGTAAGACAACACCTTGTCGTGGCTCTCCAGACGGCAATATAGGGGCGGGGGGGTGCATTTAAAATAGCCCGAATGTTATCGGACTATTCTTTGTCTAGGGCGTGCTATGGGCGTTATAGAGGGGTTTTATATCAACATTTCTCAACATTCTTATACCACGCGCCACTATATACTTTTATATTCTAGTATTTTCTAACATTTAGGGTTTTCATTCCCATATTTTCCAATAATATAGTAGTGTTTTATTCCGACATTTTCCAACAATTAGGGCATTTTATATCAACTTTTTTCAACTTTTTAAAAGCGCTCAGATAACCCAAGCGCTTCATTTCTGTTCAATCTTCGGCTAGTATCCCACTGACTGCCATATCTCGGATAAACTGGCTTTCTATCTCTGCTGGTAGCTCTAACAAATCTAGTAACTCACCTAGTGCCTGTTTGTCTGTGCTGGCAATCATTTTCTTTAAGGTGTTTTCGTATTGCTGTTCTAGATAGTCGCAAAATGCCACTCTTTGGGCTTGTGTCGGTGTAGCATTCAAAGCCATATAACAAGCTTCAGTTATCTGTGAGAATAGTTTAGCACGCGCTTCTGGGTGCTTATACAGTTCATAAATGTTCAGACTGGTATCCTCTGCTTGTAACTTTTTAGCTATTTCCATTAGTTTAGGAATACCGCTAGGCTCAATAGGTGTATCATCAGCCATATAATTTAAGCGGTACTGTTCAAGTTCCAGTCTGTCTTTTTCCGCTTGCTCTAGGTAGTGGTTTTCAGTCATTTTTAGTCTCTCTTTCTTGTTTTAAGATAAATTATGTAAACTTTTGCTATTTGTTCCATTGTTGTTCCTCTTTGTTCCATTGTTGGGAACATATACGAGACCAGTAGTAGCAAGGGTTTAAGGGGTGTTGTTCCCTTGTTCCATTCTTTTCTCTATTCTCTTATATATATAACTATCATATATATTTATATTATAAACATTATAAAGAAGAGAACAAAGGAACAGAATATGTCTAACCCCTTATGTATCAAGCGTTTAAGGGTGTTCCCTTGTTATGCAAACTATGGAACAACAAAGGAACAAGGGAACATTATTTTTCTTTGACGATGGAGCGTTGTGCATTACTTAGCTTTTTTTTATCAAATTCATTGGGGTCTAAAGTTTTGATATCACTCGCTTTTGCCCTTGCCTTTTTAACAACATAGTTGTGTGGGGTTAAGTTTCGTAGGTTTCTAGCGATGTCTTTCCCTGCACCGTATAAATTCGGCTTTTGTATTCCCATATCTTCGGCGTACTCTCTTAGGCGTTTCATGGCTAGAAAGACTGGTACAATTTCTAATTCATGCCAACCTTTAGGAATGTATTCGTTTTTGATAAAATCAAGCAAATAATTATTATCTTCTTGATATTCCTCTAACAAGTCTTTGACTACTTTAGGCTCAATAAATTGTGTGAAAGGCTCTTGATTAACGGCTTTATACAAAACATATTCTAAGACGGCTTTATCTGCTAGGAACTCGTTCTTAATCCAAGGCTTTTCAGTTTGACCGTTAAAGTCTGCATTAAACGGTACAATCATAATACGACGATACCAACCCTTGGTTTTATTCCCACCATTAGGGATATAGTTCCCCGAAAAGATGTTAAAGAGCTTGAAAGTCGCTTCAAAGGCTGGTCTTCCTTTTGGGTTAACCAGTACAGTGTCACCACTGGTAATACTCATTAGATCAGACGGGTTTTTTAAGTAGTCGTTTGGTGCTTCATCACCAATATTACACACCTTACCTACAAGCGTTTCAAGATTGAATTTGTCGCTAAACTGTGCAGGTTTTAAAGCTGACACGTTACTTTCACCGATTAGATTGATAAGCAAGCGCTGAAATGTTCCTTTACCATTGTTACCGTCACCATATAAAATAGCGAACTTGTTACGAGTATAGTTTGGGTTGATAGCCTCTAGGATAATTTGCCAAAAGAGGGTTATTAGCTCACTATCACCACAAGCAATAGAACTTAACCAATCATCAAACGTGTTCCCCTCTCTATCCTTAGGGATAAACTTAGGCGGATTGTAAGCAGTGGCTATCTTGCTGGTAATAATATACTTAGGGTCAAATGGTCGTAGTTGTTTGTTTTTCAAGTCTAAGATACCATTCTGTACTGGTACTAAGTTAGCACTTTCTAGCGGTTTTCTTATCTTCGTCATGGTACGTACCATCATTTTGATTTGTTTCCAGTCGTTTGGTTTTATTCTATTATCAAACGTCTTACACAAAACATTGAACTCGTCTGTGCTAGCGGTATAGATACCCTCGTCGAGATTATACAGATAGAGCAAGCTATTATCAGCGGTGTTAGACTTGGTAATAAAGGTAAACGTTGCAATTTTGCTCAACTCTTTAGCAACCGTATGAATAGGTGGCAGTGGAATTTTGACACCCAAACCATCATTTCCTCTACCAACGGTCTCTGCGTGTTCCTTGCGCCATAGCTCACCAGCTTGATAGATACGGTCTAGTACCTCTTTCATAGACTTAGGTGGCTCAATAGCCTTGCTTTCGTTAAGTTGTTCTTGCAATTCCTCAATATTAATTTCCATTGACACCTCTCTTTCTGATTTCTGCCTTAACGATACTTTCAAAAGTCCGTTCCAGCTCTTGCTCTGATAACGGGTTATCTGTAACGCTATTCGCTATGGTTGTTAGTTCATAGGCAGTGGCTACGTCAGCATCAACCCACTTTGATAGTAATAACCCTACAAACCTAGTTACCGCAACATTACGCCCGCCCTCGTCACCAAAGCCATGTAATAGGGTATCAAGCACGCGCATGGTGATTGTTTTATTACCGATTGGGCGTGGTGTGTGATAGTGTGGTTTCTGACTAGCCGTAACTGTATTTGCTACGGGATAGTCACTCCCTCTATTTACAATCTTTTCATAGTCAGCAGGGTCTCCAGTGGTTACTGGTAAGCCTTGTAACTGCGACCATGTTAGGCTTGTACTGTCGTAAGGTAGCCCGATTTTACTTGCTATCTCTTGGACAGTCTGCCTATAGGTCTGCTCATTCATTGCGTCGCTAGGTTTCACCACAAGCCTATAACGTGGCTTTTCTTTTGTGTGCTTAATAGTTGGGTAAATGATATAAGAATAGCCATGTAAGGCGTTCTCGACAACGCTAGGAAAGTCTATGTTAGCCTCTAGCTCGTCATAGTCCAAGAAAATCAAATTACGGTAAACCAAACTAGCATTATTGCGTTTGTAGTTGCCGTTCTCGTCTCGTTTCACCCACCCAGCAATACAGTAGGGGCTGAACTGCGCTTAAAATCGTCTATATTTGTACCTTGTGGCACTCTCCTAGGTCTAAAAGTTGCGATATAGTCAAAGGGTGCTTTTTTATCGTATAAATTTAAGTCATTCCCAAACCCCTTGCTTTCATAGATAGGCATACTTGCACCCTCTTTCTAGTTATACACTCCTAAAAACGCTAGAATATCACTGACACGATAATATACCTTTCGCGTGTCTTCCACTGGTAGCTGATAGCGTTTAAGCCCAGCCTCTTCCCAGCGTCTTAGGGTATTGTATTTAAGTCCTAGCTCGTCCATTGCTTGCTGGGCAGTGATCAGCCCTAACTGGTGTTTATCGAGCTTAGAATAGCCCTCTAGGGCTTTATCTAATACTGATATAACCCCTTGGGCAAGCTCTTTTTGGTATTCTTCACTTAGAACTTGCATATTAGCCCCTCTCTAATGTTTTCTCGTATGCAGTCACGTCTTCAATAGACATTAGAACGTCGAGCCTTTTCTGCTCGTTCTTGACTTGGTTTTTTAGAGATACAAGCCCCTCTAATAGTTCCTCTTTGGTTTCTGCGATATAGTAACCGCTACGAATACCAACCCTAACACCAATGATAGGAACACCATAGCGAATAACTAGGTCACTGATTGCACTAGATACTAGACGGGAGTTGTAACCCGTGATAGTGGCTATCTCTCCGCCAGTCGTAGCGTTAGCACGTCCTTTCTTAAGGGTTGCTAAAACTGCCATTTCTGCCTCTTGTAGTCTATTTTGTTTCATTTACACCTCTTTCTAGTTGTATTGTTTTCTCTGCTATACAAGCTAAGTTCTCTATAGATTGTTGTTGTGTTTTAATGATATCCAGTAGTTGATTAATGATCTTGACAATTTCCGGAACAACGTCCGTATCCGTATCTTCCATATCCGTAATTGTAACTAGAGTTTCGCTTAGTGTTTCTAGCTCTTTATTCCGTCCAAAAAGGTCAATAATTTCAGTCATAGCACGCGCCTTTCTAGTTGTAATAGTTGCCTTGTGATTGAATATACGCCCCGTAGCGTGTGCCCACGTTGCGCGTGGTGTTATCTGTCACGCTATCAGTTTTAGGCTCTATATCGAGCTGAAAATAACTCTTTTTAAGCCATAAAACGGTTAGGCCAAGCATTAAAATGATAGCTAGGACAATAGACTGGCTTGCAGATAAATTCAATTCAGTAACCATGATTTACACTCCTTTTTCCTCTGTCTCGTATGCTCTTAATTCCTCGGGGTTATCACATTCGAGTAGGTAAAACGCAACTCTATCTAGGTCGTTAGAATAAATTTCTACCATATCAAAGACTGTTTCAAGAAAGTTATCCATTTCATTGCGTAGTATCCCATTATCTGCCCCTGCGTGCTTTGCGATCATAAGAGTGTTAGCGTGGTGGCGTAGTGCTTGTAAACCAGACATGATATTGGTTAGATCATTTCCTAGCTTGTTACTTTGTTTTACTGTAAGTGTGTTATTCTTTGTTTTTTTACTCATTTTCTTTACCTCGTTTATGTTTAAATTACTGGTTAGACCTTGTTTTTTTCTGTGATGTTATTCCATTTTTAAGAGGTAGCGCTCTAAGTAGGGGTACACGATACCAGCAATTCATGGTATAATTGAGGTATCTTTATAAGTGTTCTAAAACCCGACATAATATGGCTTGCCTGCCAGTGTGTTGTGTTTTAGTTATGAATGTTTAAAGGCTTATGAGTTTGGCGACTGCTGAGCCTTTTTTGTTTACTTTTGCATACTTTTGTTTTAAAAAAATATATCATCAATAGTAATATCTGGGAATTGGGGGAGTAGCAACTCTTTAAAATTCCTTTTTTCTTCGTCGGTAAAAGCATTTTTACCAACTTCTTTATTATGATACGTTTGCTTTGTCATACCAAGTCTATCGCCTAACTGAGCTTGCGTTAAACCTAGCATATTCCGATATCCTCTTACTTTGTCTTTGTTCATTTCTTCACCTCCTTTACTTCTGCATACTTTAATAATAAACTTATCTTTTTATTATGTCAATACTTTTGTTTACTTTTAGAGTAAAAACAACTATAATTACATTGAGGTATTTATTTATGGAGACAAATAAAAAACAAGTTGGTTTGAGAATTAAAGATATAAGGCTTTCCCTAGGGGAGTCTATGGAAGAATTCGGTAAGCGTTTTGATACAAGTAAAGGGACGGTAAATAATTGGGAGAAAGGTAGAAACTTACCAAATAAATCTAATCTTTTAAAAATTGCTAAACTTGGAAAGATTACCCCTAGCGTTCTCTTAAAAGGTAAAACTGCTACTGTACCATTCCAATTTCCGTCGTTAAGTGATATTTTGTACGATCCTAATAAAGATTGTATCCATGAGTGTTATGAAATCATAACTTTCAATACAAGCGACGGACGAGAAGAAGATAACATTTACACAATGATTGTAGGAGTGAAGTGTATTTTAGATAAAATACCAAACGGGGATAATGCCAATCGAGCTTATACTGATGTTTTAAATAGAGCTGAATGGGTTGCCGCTGGTAATTTTTTAACCAACTTTTTCGTTGGTGGAGGTAGTCTTGAATTTCTTTCATATCCTCAAATCATTGCTCTTAGAAAGTTTTTCCAAAAGTTGGTTGATTATCGTATATCGACTATGGAAAAGTCCAATTAAGCTATCTCTCTAACTTCACTCGAACTTTATTATCTGTTTACTTAAGTTCTAACTGACACGCTAGTTTGTTACTTAACTCTGGAATATCTTAAAGAACTCTAGCACCGACTGGAACACTCCATATTATCCATGACAATGGCTATGGAATCAGTCTAGCAAATATCTAAGCAAACGTTTTAATACAAGAAAGACCACTGTTGTAGGCTTTCTGCAAATTTTTCTTAAAATTAAAGCATTTTGTCTAAACATAAAATCGGCACTTTCGGCTCCCTTAAAAGAGCAATTTGGACTGAAGCGCGTGGTTTCTCGTTGTTCGCTCGTGGTTCAAGATTTTCTAATATACCCTAACGACACAAAAATAAAATAAAACTCTTGGAATATCAGGAGTTATTGGCAAATTGCCACAAATTAACTCGAAAATAAGGAGAAATTATGACTGATCTGACAACCTCACAAATAGAAAGACAAAATATTTTAAACAATTCTGTAGCTATAAAACAAGCTGAAAAAGAATTTGGTATTACGGGAATAAAATTTGAAAATAAATATTATTATACAAATCAACAAATTGCAAATTTTTTTGGAGTAACTACAAGAACTATTGAAAGAATTATAGAAAACCACTCACAAGAATTAAAAGATAATGGATTTGAAGTATTAACAGGCAAACGATTAGCAAAATTCAAGAAAAGTTCTCAACTGACCGACATCAATGTCGGTCAGACTACACGAAACCTTGGTGTATCAACGTTTCGCGTGTTACTTAATTTTGCAATGTTGCTAACAACAAGTGATACAGCTAAACAAATTCGTACTAGAATTATTGATATTGTGATAAACGTACTTGCAGAAAAAACTGGAGGAAACGTTACATATATAAATCAACGTGATAGTAATTACTTAACTAGTGCACTTAAAGAAAATACCGCAAGAAAAAAATTCACCAACTCAGTCGGTGAATTTGTCGAGGGAAACCAATATAAATACGCCCATTTAACAAATGTTATTTACAAAGCTATTTTTAGAGAAAACGCTTCAGAATATCGAAAAATTTTAAAATTAAATCAAAGTGACAATGTCCGAAATACACTTTATTCTGAAGTATTACTTTTAATTGCTAGTTTTGAGAACGGAATAGCTCAAGAAATCGAGACCCATTATAAACAAAAAGGTAAGTTACTTACCTTTGAAGAAGCTAAAAACATTATAATTACTTTATCCAAACATGCTTTGTTTGAACCATTATTACACGATGCTCGAACAAAAATGGCTAGTCGTGACCTAAATTTTAGAGATGCATTACATACCCAACTAGAAGAGTATATTGCACCAGTTTCAGAGGAAGACTTTGAAAAATTCTTAGGAGAACAAAGTAAATCACTCGAAAAACAGATTCAAGAGCATCGCGATATATTTCTTCGGTTAAAGGATAAGTAAAACATGACAGAACCAAATATTTTATACTTTTCTACAAAAGAGGCTATTAAAATTCATGATGATATGGTCATTGCAATAAGCGGCGGATTGCCTGGAACTCTTGATAAAGGACGGTTGGAAAGTGTCTTTTCACATATTAAGAATGATGATTATTATCCCACCTTTGAAGAGAAGCTGACTCGCTTAATTTTTGCAACTGCTATGTTTCATATGTTCAGAGACGGAAATAAACGTTCTAGTTTAGCTTTCGGTACATATTTCTTGAAATTAAACGGTTATGACTATTTAACAGATTATTTTCTACAAGAGATGGAAAATATTGTCCTGTGGTTAGCTATGCACCTAATTGATGAACAACTACTGAAAGAAATCATTACTTCAATCGTAATTTTTGACGAGATTACTGAAGATATAAAATTAAAAATTGCTCTGTCCGTTGATCAGAATTCTAAGTAATTTATCACCCTAACAAATAGAGGCAATCAGTGAAGCTCTAGCATGATATAAACCAATCTAAACCCGATATAATATGGCTTGCCTGCTGATGTTTAGAAAGGTTTATCATGAAAATTAACGAGATAAAGAAAAAAGACGGGTCAACCGTCTATCGTGCTAATGTATATCTTGGTGTTGATGTAATCACTGGTAAGAAAGTTACAACCAAAGTAACCGCTAGGACAAAGAAAGAACTAAAAACCAAAATCCAGCAAGCACAATTTGATTTTAAAGCTAATGGATCAACACGCTACAAAGAAGTAGCAATAGAAACATACGAGGAGTTAGCTATTTCATGGTGGGATAGCTACAAGAATACAGTTAAAGCTAACACAAGAATGACACAAAAAGGGCTCTTAAACAACCATGTTTTACCGTTGTTTGGTGAGTTTAAACTAGATAAACTAACCACGCCTTTAATTCAGTCCACTATGAATAAGCTGGCAAACAGTACAAATACTGGTGAGGTTGGCGCTTATCTTCATTACGGCAAAATTCACACCCTTAATAAACGTATATTACAGTATGGAGTGGTTTTACAAGTTATTCCCACTAACCCAGCTAATAACGTTGTTTTGCCTAGAAACACTCAAAAGGATAAGAAAGCCAAAGTTAAGCATTTTAATAATGATGAGCTAAAACAATTTCTTACCTACCTTGATAGCTTGGATAACACTAAATATAAAAATTATTATGATATCACGCTATATAAGTTCTTACTTGCTACGGGTTGCCGTATTAACGAGGCTTTGGCTCTCTCATGGTCTGATATTGACCTTGATAATTCGGTTGTCCATATAACAAAGACTTTAAACTGTGAACTGGAGTTAAACAGTCCAAAATCAAAATCTGGTTACCGAGATATCGACATAGATCAACAAACCGCAACTATGATGAAAAGATACCAACGCAAGCAAACTCAAGAGGCTTGGAAACTAGGTAGGACTGAAACAGTGGTATTCTCTGATTTCATCAAAACCTATCCAAGTTCTAAATCAGCATTGAGCCGACTTAGGTCGCATTTTAAAAAAGCAGGGGTAAATAACATAGGTTTCCACGGTTTTCGGCATACTCATGCTAGTTTGCTCCTTAATTCGGGTATTCCTTATAAGGAGTTGCAACACCGCCTAGGACATTCTACTCTTTCAATGACTATGGACACATACAGTCACTTATCAAAAGAGAACGCTAAAAAAGCGACGTCATTTTATGAGCAAGCACTAAAATCTATCTAAAAGTAAGCAAAAAGGTAAGCAAATTGAAATTAGAATATGAATTAGCAGTTACAGACCCTTTGTTTTCAAGGGGGGGCTTATTCTAACCGATAACAGTGGTATTCTTTCATGAAATACTTCCTAATTGATGCTTTCTTGTCCCTACCCTATTAACTAAAATAATGGTAAAATAGGTATGAATGACAAGATTTGAAATGGAGTACCTATGAATACTAAAGAACTCATTGCAGCAGAAATTGCCAAAGTTGTTCCTGAATTGGAACAAGAAAACATTCAAAATCTGCTTGAAACCCCTAAAAATGCTGATATGGGAGACCTCGCCTTTCCTGCCTTCTCATTGGCTAAAGTCTTGCGCAAGGCTCCTCAAATGATTGCAGCAGACATCGCTGAAAAAATCGATGCCTCAAACTTTGAAAAAGTTGAAGCTGTTGGTCCTTACATCAACTTCTTCCTTGATAAATCAAAAATCTCAGCGGACGTTCTTGGACAAGTCATCGCTCAAGGTAGCCACTACGCTGACCAAAACATCGGTCACGGACGTAATATTGCCTTTGATATGTCTAGTCCTAACATTGCTAAACCTTTCTCTATCGGTCACTTGCGTTCAACAGTTATCGCTGATGCTCTTGCCAACATCGTAGCTAAACAAGGCTACAAACCAGTCCGCATCAACCACTTGGGTGACTGGGGTAAACAGTTTGGTATGCTGATTGTTGCCTATAAGAAATGGGGTAGCGAGGAAGCTGTCAAAGCCAACCCTATCAATGAACTCCTTCAACTTTATGTGCGCATCAATGCCGAAGCTGAAGAAGACCCATCTATAGACGAAGAAGCTCGTGAATGGTTCCGTAAATTGGAAGCTGGTGACGAGGAAGCAACTGCCCTCTGGCAATGGTTCCGTGACGAAAGCTTGGTGGAATTCAACCGTCTTTACGATGAACTCGGTGTTTCTTTTGATAGCTACAATGGTGAAGCCTTCTACAATGATAAGATGGATGAAGTCGTTGACATCTTGACAGAAAAAGGACTTCTCCAAGAATCTCAAGGTGCCCAAGTAGTTAACCTTGAAAAATACGGTATCGAACACCCAGCCCTCATCAAAAAATCAGATGGTGCGACACTCTACATCACACGTGACTTGGCTGCTGCCCTCTACCGTAAACGTACTTACGACTTTGCCAAAGCCATCTATGTGGTTGGTAATGAACAATCTGCTCACTTCAAACAGTTGAAAGCTGTTCTTAAAGAAATGGGCTACGACTGGTCTGACGACATGACTCACGTTGCCTTTGGTCTTGTAACTAAGAACGGTAAGAAATTGTCAACTCGTAAAGGTAACGTTATCTTGCTTGAGCCAACAATTGCTGAAGCTGTTAACCGTGCCCAAGCTCAAATCGAAGCTAAGAATCCAAACTTGCCTAACAAGGAAGCTGTTGCCCATGCTGTCGGTGTCGGAGCTATCAAGTTCTATGACCTTAAAACAGACCGTATGAATGGTTACGACTTCGACCTTGATGCTATGGTATCCTTCGAGGGAGAAACTGGACCTTACGTTCAATATGCACACGCTCGTATCCAATCTATCTTGCGCAAGGCTAACTTCACGCCATCTGCAGATGCTACATACAGCCTAAACGACGTTGAAAGCTGGGAAATCATCAAACTCATCCAAGACTTCCCACGTATCATCAACCGTGCATCAGACAACTTTGAACCATCTATCGTTGCTAAATTTGCTATCAGCTTGGCCCAAGCCTTTAACAAATACTATGCACACACACGTATCTTGGACGAAAGCCCAGAACGTGACAGCCGTTTGGCTCTTTGCTACGCAACAGCAACAGTTCTCAAAGAAGCCCTTCGCCTTCTCGGTGTTGAAGCTCCAGACGAGATGTAAGCTATATTTAAAACGCCTAAGGGCGTTTTTTAATTGCTTGAATTGTCAAATTAAGTGCATACTTTCCCC
>NZ_KV831760.1:0-265 GCF_001837205.1 Streptococcus sp. HMSC064D12 | reverse complement strand
TATATATGTTTTTTAGAAGAAATGAGGGTCAGTACCGAGAAACTGATCGTGTGACACGTTTTAAATTGGTAAAGTCAGGGAAACATTGGTTACGTGCCGCAACCTCTCACTTTGGACTTTTTAAGATAATAAGTGGTCGTGTGGATGCGTCATCTGTATCAGTTCATCAAGTTGAGGAAGAAGTACCTTTAGTCACAAGTGACAGACTTTTAAAGGGAGTAGCCGCAACAGGAGCTCTACTAGGTGGAGGAGTAGCGACTTATGT
>NZ_KV831759.1:18751-28540 GCF_001837205.1 Streptococcus sp. HMSC064D12 | reverse complement strand
TTGCGCTATTTTTAATGTTTTTTTCAAATAAAAAGCTCGCGAAACTTGACTTTCTAAAATCCAAGATAAGGCCCCTTTTTTTATAACTAGGGTCATCATTTCAAACTTTTTCGAGGTTTATTCGTATATATGTGAACATCTATAATGCAACGAATAATAGATTATCGGTGAATATCAATAACACAATATTTTTCAATCATAACTTCTCCCATAATAAAAAACCTCCCACTACTATTGAACAATAGAACAAGAGGTTGATTGTAAGATATTTTCTGACTAAATTTCTTGTCCATCCATTTTTTGTACAAGCTAGCAAAGTCCTCCCTACTATGGACCAAAAATTTATATTGTTCACCTTAATTATAAGAAGGACAATCTTCTCTATCATGAGTTAGCTGACTGAACAAGCATAGGATTCTATACCTAGTCAACAATTAGCTTTTTATACCATGGTCTTAACTACTTTAGTTTTTCAATTGGCTCAAACATCTATACTGTAACTCGTTTAGATTTTCTTATCATTGCAGTATAAGCTTCAATGCATAACTGTATAGTATTCGTTTTACACCTTCAGAACAACATAAACTGAAAATTGTATAATAAGATAAATATTAGAAAACAATATTTGTCCTTATTCTGATTAACTAAAAGCCTTAAAGTTTCTATCCAATTTTGAACACGTTTAGGATATTCAGTTTGATGACAGAATAAAGCTTACTTGGCACTCCCTGAATCAATGACTAAAAAAATCATTTAATCAAAATATCTTTAACTAAATTCTTCAAATCTGGGACTACTTCTTCCATAAACCACGGATTTTTGGCTTGCCATATATTATTTCGAGGAGAGGGATGAACGAGAGGAAAAAACTCTGGAAGATAATCTTTATAATGCTTAACTGTATCCGTTAATTTTGCCGATGATTTTTGATGCAAATAGTAACGCTGTGCATAGTTACCTACTAATATCGTCAATTGAATATCAGGAGCTAAAGCAAGAACTTTCTCATGCCACTTGTCTGCAAATCCTTTGCGAGGAGGTAAATCACCTGATTTCCCATGACCTGGGAAATAAAAATCCATTGGCACAATAGCAAACATGCCAGATTCATAAAATTCTTCGCGTGAAACACCCATCCAATCCCTGAGATTATCACCGCTAGGATCATTCCAGTAAAGGCCGGACTCTTGGGCACGAATACCAGGAGCTTGTCCTACGATATTAATTCGTGCGGTTTTTGGAATGGTAAACAAGGGTTTTATACCTTGTTCCGTAAAAGCTTTATTTTGTTCATCGGACATGATTGCTTGCGTTAATTCTTCAAGTGTTTCCATATTTTCCTCCTCAAAAAAGAGACAAAACTGTCTCTCTTTTTTATTTGATTAACTCATAGATAGCTTCTGCATAAATGGCAGCTGCACGGTACAAGTCTTCGGCCTCAGTAAACTCATTTGCTTGGTGCATCGTGTTGACATAACCAGGGAACATAGCTCCATAGGCAACACCACGTTTGAGGAGACGTCCAAATGTTCCGCCACCAATAATTTGTTCATGACCTTTAAGGCCTGTTTGTTTCTCATAGACTGAAAGAAGAGTCTCCACCATAGGATCATCAACTGGTACATAGTGTGGCACATGACCATGTTCTGAGAGACTAACCGCCTTAGGACCTTCGAGTTTTTCAAGATTAGCCTTAATAGCGTCCGTATCAACCCCTTGAGGATAGCGGAAATTCAGAGCAATCGTATTTTCTTCTGATTCCTTAGAGAAGTTAAATACACCTGCATTCATGGTCAATTCACCCATCTTAGGATCTGTATAAGCAAGACCTGTCTTTTCAGCGAAGAAATCCTTGTGAAGTGTTTCAGCAATTATATCCAAATACGTTTTAGCATTGCCTTGGAAATCAAATTGACTAAGGAAGAGTGCCAAGTAGGTTGCCCCATTAATACCATTTTGAGGCATCATACCATGAGCTGATTTCCCATGAATAGTCACATGGAAAACACCTGCTTCTTCGGTCACTTGACCAGTTACTTCTTGTTCCTCAACAAAGTCAGCTAATTTGGCCTCAAGTTCTTTCAAAGTGATAGGTCCAGTAAAATCTGCACTTGCTGATTCAGGAACCATATTTTCACGCAAACCACCATTAAAGGACACAAGACTAAAGTCCCCATCATTTTGACCTTCAAAATGGAGATAGGCTGTAATATTACCTTTTTCACCATTGATAATTGGGAATTCTGCATCAGGTGAAAAACCAAAATCAGGATCTTTCAATCCATTATGAGCGAAGTAATATTCCATATCGCCCCAACCAGATTCTTCATCAGTACCAACAATAAAGCGCACACGCTTAGATACTGGAAGCTCGAGTTCTTTAATAATTTTCAAGGCATAGTAACAAGCCATTGTTGGGCCTTTATCATCTGATGACCCACGGGCATAAAGTTTGCCATCTTTGATTACTGGTTCATAAGGATCTGTATCCCAACCGCTACCAGCTGGAACCACATCCAAGTGTGCAAAGATACCCAAAACTTCATCACCTTGACCAAATTCAAAGTCACCAGCATAATTATCGATATTACGAGTTTTATAGCCGTCACGTTCTGCTAAAGCAAGAAAATGTTCCAAAGCTTTTACTGGTCCAGGACCAAATGGGTGCTTATCATCAACCTTACTATCATCACGTTCTGAGTTAATACGCAAAAGACCAAAAAGGTCCTCCATCAAAGCATCTTTGCGCTTATCAACTTCGGCACGAAAATCAATTGTCATAATTTACTCCTTACTGTCTCTAGTTAGCATTATTTTACCATTTTTAGTAAGAGTTTTCATCCCTTATAAAGAAAATGCAATCACTTTACCTATCATCACAGACGGCTTACGATTTTGAATAGCATGTGAAACAATCCCTAAATCGGGAATGATCGAATCAAAAGTAATACTATTGCTTTCAACTAGGAACGCTTTCTCTTAGCTACCAGCCTCTTTTTACTTTAGGCTTTACTATTGAAATCAGTCATATTGTAGCATTGCGATATTATCATTTCAAGAATTTCCAAAAACTTTAGAATATTCTCTTAATTAATGCTATAATAGGACTATCAAAACTAAGGAGATGCATTATGCCATTTGTAAAAATTGATCTCTTTGAAGGTCGTACTGAAGAACAAAAAATCGAACTTGCTCGCGAAGTTACTGAGGTTGTATCACGTGTTGCAAAAGCACCTAAAGAAGCTATTCATATTTTCATTAACGATATGCCAGAGGGAACTTACTACCCACATGGTGAAATGAAAAAGAAAAACTAGTCATCATTAAGCAGTCACATCCGTGGTTGCTTTTTATATTAAAAAACTGGAGTTTCTCTCCAGTTCTATACTTAAATTATAGTTGGTAATTCATCATCGTCTTCAAAATTCTCTACAACTTCTTCACCTGGCAATGGTTTTTGCAGTTTTCCCAAGATAAAGCGTGAGATTGGACCAACTACTAGAAAATTAAGTGGTAAGGCCATGATAACATTTGTCAACCAAGCACGGCCATAGGATGAGAGCGTCACCGACTGACCGTTGTACACCAAGCCATAGAGCGACATAAAGGTTACCATGAATAGCGCTATGGTTCCAGAAATTACTAAAATCTTCGCCCATCGTTTATCATGGGCTTTTACTTTATGTAAAATTGCAAATGCAATTGTCTTGGCTAGTGGTCCTACCAAAAGCATATCCAGTAAGAAAGCAACCACAAATCCAGGAAGATAACCTTGGAAAAAGTGCCCCCAAGCAAAGGGAACTACTCCAGTCCAATCAAGGATGAGAAGATTCCAGAGACTCATCCCACAGACCATCATTCCACACATTAAAATCGTAAAAAGCAAAGCTTCCTTAAAATTACGAGGCATTAAAATTCTCCATTTCTAAAAGTTCTCTTTCAGCATATCAAAATTTTTTATTCCTCGTAAGTTAAATTTCTCTCATGAAAACGTATTATTTTAGGATAGTTTCCATTTCTGTATATCTCGGCTTCATACCTAAACGTTCGTAAAAACGTACAGCACCCGCATTATCATTCCATACGTGAAGTGTCAGATTATAACAACCTAACTCCTTAGCATAGTCCAAGGCAAATTGATAAAGCTTCTCCCCTAATTTTTGACCTCGAGCCTCCTTATCAACGCATAAATCATCAATAAAAAGAGTCTTAACAGTCTTTAGTGGACCATTATTACCAGATACTTCTTTAATCATTAAGAATAGATGACCTAAGATACGGCCTTCTTCATGCTCATATACAAAAATAGGTTTAGTTGGATCATTAATCACTGCTTCTAAGTCTGCATCTGTATATTTACTGCCCTCTGACTTAAAAACATCAGGACGTGCATAATGATGCACTAGAAGAATCTGCCCCAATAACTCCTGTAATCTTGGAATATCTTCTGCTCTTGCTAAACGAATCATAATTACCTCCATAAAAAAAGATGGGTAAAACCCATCTTAATTCTTATTTACCAAGTTTTGCTTTAGCTGCATCTGCAAGAGCTGTGAAAGCTGCTGCATCGTTAACTGCCAAATCAGCAAGCATTTTACGGTTAACTTCGATTTCAGCCAATTTCAAACCGTGCATCAATTGTGAGTATGACAAACCGTTCAAACGAGCTGCTGCATTGATACGTGTAATCCAAAGTTTACGGAAATCACGTTTCTTTTGACGACGGTCACGGTATGCATAGTAGTAAGAGTTCATTACTTGTTCTTTTGCAGTACGGAACAAGATGTGTTTTGCACCATAGTAACCTTTAGCAAGTTTCAATACACGTTTACGACGTTTGCGTGATACAACGCCACCTTTAACACGAGCCATTTATATATTCCTCCGAATTAATTCTAGTTTAGTTAATTTGTAATGCTTTTAGCGGATTAACGCATTTGTGAAAGCATTGATTTGATACGTTTAAAGTCACCTGAATGTACCATTGACGCTTTACGAAGGTGACGACGTTGTTTTTTAGTTTTACCGTGGAAACGGTGAGATGTGAAGGCACGGAAGCGTTTCAATCCACCTGAACCTGTACGTTTGAAACGTTTAGCTGATGCGCGGTGTGTTTTTTGTTTTGGCATTTTAAAATTCTCCTCTTAAAATAGTGTTAGTTTGACAATTATTTTTTGTCAGGAATTGGTGCAAGTTGCATGAACATTTGACGTCCATCCATCTTCGCTCTTTGCTCAATAATCGCAATATCTTGCGTTTTTTCAGCAAATTCCGCCAAGACCTTAGCTCCGATTTCTTTGTGAGTAATCATACGACCTTTGAATCGGATAGAAACTTTAACCTTGTTTCCTTTTTCAAGGAACTTACGACCGTTACGAAGTTTAGTTTCAAAGTCACCTTTATCAATAACTGGACTCAAACGAACTTCCTTAACGGTAACAACGCTTTGTTTCTTACGTTGTTCTTTTTGTTTCTTTTGATACTCAAATTTGAACTTACCATAGTCCATAATCTTCGCAACAGGTGGCGTAGCTTGTGGTTGGATGAGAACCAAGTCAACATTTGCATCGTCTGCAATAGCTTGCGCTTCTGACAATGGTTTAATTCCCAATTGTTCACCATCAAGACCAACAAGACGAACTTCGCGAACGCGAATTTCATCGTTAATGAATAGATCTTTCTTAGCTATGATCTTCACCTCTTTATTTTTTTAGAGAAAAACAAAGCGGACTTGATATACAAGCCCGCACACATAATATCCCTATAGGGATTTGACATGTTGGGCCAGACAACCTAAGTCGCAAGGCGAGAAGTTCTCACTTCTGCTTTTCTCATTGTTAATAGTATAACAAGTGAGTCATCCTTTGTCAATAATTTTTTTTGCTTTTTCTTGAATAAATTCCACAACACCATCAATAGATACACCTGTAGTGTCAAAAGTGATGGCATCTTCCGCTGGTTTAAGAGGTGAAACTTTACGATGACTATCTTTATAGTCACGTTCAGCAATTTCTTTTTTTAGAGTCTCAAGGTCAGCGGGAATACCTTTTTCGATATTTTCCTTATAACGGCGTTCCGCACGTTCATCAACTGAAGCAATCAAGAAGATTTTGAGTTCTGCATCAGGCAAAACCACAGTACCAATATCACGTCCATCCATGATAATAGCACCATCTTGAGCAATACGTTGTTGTTGTGCAACCAGTTCTTGGCGCACTTCAGGAATGGCTGCTACCCAAGAAACATTATTTGTGACTTGGTTATCACGAATAGGGTGTGTAATATCAACATCACCTACATAAACTTGCTGACTACCATCTGCTGCTTTTCCGAATGAAATCGGATGTTGAGATAGTTGCTCCAAAATTTCTGGTACATTTTCCTCAGTCAAACCATTCTGCAAGGCCAAATAAGTTGCAGATCGGTACATAGCACCTGTGTCAAGATAAGTATAGCCAAGATTTTTTGCAATAATCTTGGCTACTGTACTTTTTCCACTTGACGCAGGACCATCAATAGCAATTCTAATATCTTTCATGATGTTCCTTTGCTTTTAAAATTATTGAACGTTAACGACGTCACCTGGGTTAGCATACCAGTAACCACTTGTCATGTGATCAGGGTTAAGACGTTCCAACTCATCTACAGAGATACCTGCACGTGCAGCGATAGAACCAGCACCTTCACCAGATTGAACAACAATTGATGAACCATCTGCTGCTGCCGTAGCACTTGATGGTGCTGACTCAGTTGCATCTTCTTTTTCTACATGTTTAGAAGAGCTTGATGCTTTAGTTGAAGATGATTTCTCTTTTGAAGATTTTTCTGTAGTAGATTTCTCACTTTCCTCATCTTTGTTTGAGTCTTTCTTGCTAGATGAAGATTTAACAACTTTGCTAGTTGAAGATGAGTAGAATCCAGATGATTCCTTAGATTCCGCAGTTTTGTTTCCACCGACATTTGAAGTATAGAAAACAAAGAACAAAATACATACAACAATAACAAAGAATAATCCAAGCAAGACAGTCAAAAATGATGAATTAATGAAGCCGCCACCTTTTTCGCGTTTTTCATCTGAAGGAGTGACATCCTCTTCTTCATAATCCTCAAACTCATCTTCATCATCTAGAAAATCAGCGTCAACTACTTCTTCCAACTCTTCGTCAGAAACCTTATCTTCCCATGGTTTTTTACTCATGATATTCTCCTTGTAAAAACAATAAATCTATTTTAAAATAATACTATGAAAGTATCATTAATTCCAGAAAAATGTATCGCTTGTGGTTTGTGCCAAACCTACTCTCCCGTCTTTGATTATGATGACGAAGGTATTGTTAGGTTCAAAGACAGCGACCAACTCAATCAAATTATTGAAAATAGCCCTGAGACTTTGACTGCCGTCAAGTCTTGTCCCACTAAAGCCCTTATTTGCGAAGTTTAAGCTTCAGGGCTTTTTTGATTCCTCATAAAAGGCAAAGTAATCAAAGTTTGTCATGTGATCCAATAACTCTACCTCACCTTTGAAAGCAGGGTGAAGGGCTAATGCATCTAAGAAATATTTCTTAGGCCACTTTCTCATATAAAACTGACGTTTTTTACCATTTTTAAAAATAAGGCACAGGCCAGTTTTAATCACTTCGACTTTTTCAATATCACTAATTTTCACTTTGCGTGGTCTAAAAATATTGAAAGAAACAATACGCAGAATCCCATGATCTTCAATAATAAAGTATCGATGGAAACCTAAACCAAACAAGGCAACGAAAATAGTAAAGAGCATCAAAATATGTGAGGGCACCGAGTACAACTCGAATAGAAGGGCCGCCGCAATAAAGATTGGCGTGACGGCTAAAGACCAGTAGATAATCAGCCAAGATAATTCGGGTTGCCAATGGTAACGATACTTGCCGAAAATTTTAATCATCTCAGCACCTCCATTACTTCTAATTTTACCATAAAATCAGTATTTAGCAAGCTCAATTAAGGTTTACTGACAATTCCAAGAATAACATCTACGGCTTTTTCCATTGTCTGCAAAGAAACAAACTCATATCGACCATGCATATTTTCGCCACCAGCAAATAGGTTTGGAGTTGGAATACCCATAAATGAGATCTTTGAGCCATCTGTTCCGCCACGAATAGGTTCAATAACTGGCGTAATATCCAATTCCTCCATAACGCCCTTAGCCAACTCAACAGGCGTCATATCTTTTTCAATCACCTGACGCATATTATAGTATTGATCTTTAAGTACCAGATCAACTCGTATCTGACCGTAAGCTTTATTCATTTCATCGGCAATTTTTTGGAAGACTGCTTTTCGATTTTCAAAAGACTCTGTTTCAAAATCACGGATGATATAAGAAGATTTTGCTTCCTCAACAGTACCTGTCATGGTTTGAAGATGGTTGAAACCTTGATAGCCATCTGTCAACTCAGGGCGTTCTTCTGCTGGCAACTGATTATGAAAATCAATTGCCAACTGCAGGGCATTAACCATTTGGTCTTTTGCTGTTCCAGGGTGGACATTGCGTCCGTGGAAGGTAAGTTCTGCTCCTGCTGCAGAGAAAGTTTCATACTGTAATTCACCCAAAGGTCCACCGTCAACTGTGTAAGCAAAATCGACATCAAAATCTTCGACATCAAATTTATCTGCACCGATTCCAATTTCTTCATCAGGACCAAAGCCTACACGAATCTCACAATGTTTGATTTCAGGATGAGCCTTCAAATAAGCCAAGGCTGTCATAATCTCAGCAATACCAGACTTATCATCAGCTCCAAGAAGGGTGGTCCCATCTGTCGTAATAAGTGTCTGACCGACATAATTCTTGAGATTTGGAAAATCAGCTGGGTCTAGGTTATAACCTGAATTTCCAAGAGGAATGATACCTCCATCATAAGAGTCAATGACTTGCGGTGACACTCCCTCTGCATTAAAATCAGCGGTATCCATATGAGAGATGAAACCAATCTTACGTGTTAACTTGTCATCGTTAGCCGGAAGGGTTGCCACTAGGTAACCATTACTTTCCAAATAATGAATATTACTTAAACCTAGTTCTTCTAATTCTGGTTTTAAAACCTTCAAGGCAAAATCCACCTGGCTTTGTGTTGTTGGCGTTCTTGTCGCATTTTCATCACTACGTGTATTGATTTTGACGTAACGTAAAAAACGCTCTAAGAGTAAATCGTAGGCCATAAGCACTCCTTTTGTTGTATTTAGTATTTACCTCAATTATAGCATAAAAACCCATCATAATGACGGGTTAACATATAACTTAAACTTTAGATTCTTTTTCGTAGTAAGACTTAATCCCTGCTACGATGGCATTAGCTAAAGTCTCCTGATAAGCAGAGGTCTTCAAACGAGCTGCTTCTTGTGGATTTGACAAGAAACCTAATTCAAGAAGGACTGCTGGAGCTGTTGTCTCACGCAAGACCGCAAAGGTTTGACGTTTCACGCCTTGGTTTTGAGCGCCAGTCGCATTAATCAGGCTAGACTGGATGGCATTGGCCAAGGTATCACTCATGCTCAATCGAGTCGGATTAGCATGGTAGGTTGCATTAATACGTGATGGGTATTCTGCGTAAGGTTGGTAATAATAAGTCTCAATTCCCTGTGCTGCAGAACTTCCTGAAGCATTGATGTGAATACTTACGAAGATATCTGATTCAGAGGCATTGGCTGCACGTGAACGATCCGTCAAATCAACATAGGTATCACTTGTGCGAGTGGTCACAACTTGATACCCTTCTGCTTCTAATTTAGCTTTCACACGACTTT
>NZ_KV831759.1:7380-18651 GCF_001837205.1 Streptococcus sp. HMSC064D12 | reverse complement strand
GACTTTGGATAGCCAAGGTCAAGCTCTTTTCAGAAATACCAAAGTAAGAAGCACCTGGATCATAGCCACCATGCCCAGCATCGAGATAGACAACCTTATTTAAAACATCGTAGTTTCCTCTTGATGCTGAACCGATTTTCTTAGGGGCTACCACATCAGCTGAAGTTGCCCCAAAGCCGATATTCTTACCTGAAACATCAACAATATAGCCATGAACGATGTACTTGCCTGAATTCCACTTGTGTTGGCTTGCTGAAATAGTCACTTTATAAGAACCATCATCCTGTTTTGTAGCATTATGCCAAACAAGATCATCCTGGCCATTTTGCTCAGACCAGACTGGGATAAGGACACCTGAAATACCACTTGGATTCGTCAGATTGGTGATAAGAACATCAAAAGTTCCACGATTTTTATCATTATTGACAATAGTCAAAGTTCCCTGAGTCTTAGTGATATCAAGTGTCACTTGTTTGCCACCTAGGCCAATGTATTTACCATCATTGTCAACCAAATAGACATGAGAATTATAAAGACCGCTATCACCCTTATGGTTGCTTGAACGAACGGTTACCTTATAGTCTCCATTAGCTTGCTTAGCTGCCTTGTACCAGATGATGTCATCTTGACCGTTTTTTTCTGACCAAGTTGGAACTAGAACTTCTTTGAAACCTTGTGGCGCAACCAAGTTTGAGATAACAAGATCATAGTTACCAGTAGCATTGTTGAGACCAGTGATAGCGAGATCGGCTTTAGGATTTTGACTCTCTACTCCTTCATTTTCTAGGACGGAGTTGGTCGTATTGCTCACTGCATCCCATTCATAAAGTTTATAGGCTTCAATCAAAGAGATAAGTTTTCCAGCGTAACTTGGATCTGTCGCATATCCTGCATTCTTAAGTTCCTGAGCCGCAATGCGATAATCTGTTTCATTTACAACTTTTCGGTAATTGTTTTTTCGCCACTCGGTACTCGTGAAAAATTTTGCATGGTCTACTACGCTATCATTCCATGAGGCATATTTTCGAAAAGCAGCATTGACTGTGATATAGTCACCATTAACATATTCCTGGGTAGGGACAGTCACGATTTCTCCATTCCAGTCCCCTGAATCCTTAATGCCAAAAAGATTATTGTTGGGAGCCTTAGCAAGTTCAGAGCTTCCCCAACCACTTTCTAGGATAGCTTGTGCTGCCGTAATAGAAGGAAGGACCCCTTCCTTGGCTCCATCCATAGCTCCTTGCTTAATGGCACTAAGAAATTGACTTTGATTCTGATCAATTTCGCTAGGATCATCTGCTTCTTGATAAGAGCTTGTGGTCACAAAACTATTGGTTAAGACAGCTATTTTTGAAGAATCTGCCAGACTTGTTTGCTCCTCCTCTAATACCTTTTCACTTTGTAGATTCATTTGGCTCGTTGAATCATCGTGTACTCCCACTTCAGAATAACTTGCCTCATGATTATCTGTACTTTCTTTCAAAGTTGAAGATGTATCAGTTGGTGACAACATTTCATCTGCTTTCACCGATTGACCAGACATTCCTAAAAATAAGATTGCTAGCATAACACCGCACAGTCCATAAGCTTTGCTTTTCTTAAATCCAAAATGAAATCCTAATTGCATCTTAATTTCCTTTTCTACTTACAATTTCTGCTGATTCATTTTAAGACAATTAAACTATCACTATCATAGAGTCATAAAATAAACCTTCACCAATTTATTCGCAAAAAAAGCTAGAAACTTATCAAAAGTTCCTAGCTTTTTTAGTAGTATTGAAATATTAATCGACATCAACGAAACCAAAACGTGATAGAGGATACAATCTGAAAGAGATAACACCTTTAATTTGGTCTTTTTCAATGAGACCAAACTTACGACTATCATCTGTATTACGGCGGTTATCGTTCAGTACAAGGTATTGACCTTTTTCAATCTTAGTTTGTTTATTATCTGTCAATGTTGCAATGGAAAAATCATCAGTAAAGAAATTCCCAGGTGAAACTGTCGCCAAATAAGCTGATTTATCCTTGCTAATATAGGCTTCGTCAACTGACTTATCATTGACATAAAGGAAATCATCCATAGCTGTCACGCTCTTGCCCTCACCAGCAATAACACGACCAATATAATCCTTGCCATTAACTGTATAAAGAATAAAATCTTTTTTCTGAGGTTCAACATTTTTATTGAAAGTAACATAATCACCAGCATGAATATAGTCATTCGCCTGACCTTCAGTCACACGGTGTGTTGAAAAGACAAATGCTCTTAACAACAAAATCACTACAATGGCAAGAACTGCTATGATAATATTTCGAATTAAATCTCTCTTAACCATACTTACTCCTTATGGGTTCTAATAAAATCATAACATAAATAGAGAAATAAAAAAAGAGGGAGTGAACAAGCTCAATGTATCTCTCCCTCTCTTTAAACCAAGGATTAAAGCCTTTCGCAGCTTAATAATCCTCAAGAAATGTTTGCATATTGACATCATCTGGAACTAAGGCAAGGTATTTTTCTGCCGTTGCACGCGCCTGATCTCTGTAACCAAATTCCCTCAGGATATATGCATAATCATGGAGGAATTCAGGATTTTCAGATAAATCTGTAGCCAAATCTTGATAGATTTGAAAAGCTTCTTCTTCATCATCAAGTGCTTGGTAGGCCTTGGCAATGTTCCAACGAGCCAAAACAGAATCAACTTCGTAATCGGCTAAAGCTACCAGATCCTCGTAACGTTCTTCTTCTAAATAGAGAGTACTTAAACGTAGAACAATCTCATCTTGGTCCTCAGCGAGTGGTAAGGCTTGCTTCAGATAAGATTCAGCAGATTGAGTGTCATGCAACTCGTAGGATAACTGTGATGTTAACAAAAGTAATTGAACATCAAAAGCATTTTTTGAAATCCCTTGTTGTGCCATACGTAATGCTTCTTCAGTTTTATGTTCTGCATGTAAGGACAAGGCGTAAAAATACTCATAACCCTCGAAGTCAGCAGACATGATTTCTATCTGCTTAAAGTAAAAATTAGCTTTTTGATACTCTTCTTGATCATAGAGCAAAGTGGCTAATTCAAAAGCAATGGTATCATCGTATTCAATTTCAATGGCTTTTTCCAAAAATTCACGAGCAGCTTCAAACTTACCAAGACTGGCATAAGCCTTACCAATACGCTCATAAGTAGAAACGCCAGTCATTGCCAGGAGGTCACGATTATCCAATCTAGCATAGTATTGAATAGCTTGTTCAAAATTTCCAAGTTCAAATTCCATCTCAGCCAAGCCAAAAATAATCAATGAGTCATCTGATAATTGACTTGCCTCCAACAACTTATCACGTGCCACATCCGTCAATCCCTCCATTTGGTAGAGGTCTGCCTTTACAATTAAAGCAGACAAATAGTCGTCAGAGTCTTCAGGTATGGCATCCAAATAGAGGAATGCCTCTTCAATATCGCCATCTTCAGCCGCAATTTGTGCTAGATTGACATTAACCTCTGGAAAATCAAAACGAACTTTTTCGTAAATTTCTTGTGCCTGAGGTAAGAAACCAATAGACTCTAAGTATTGACCTAACTCAACAAGAACCTCTGCAGGGTCTTCTCGTAAAGCTTTTTTAAAATATTTGTCTGCGTGGTCTAAATCTTGGTTTCCAATAGAGGCAACCATTTTTTCACTATTTAACATCGTCTTTTTGTCCTTCATTTTCTAAATCATCTTGATAAAGATTACTTACAGAACGGTACCAATCAAAAATCTCTTTAACAACAACCTTGACAGAGGCATAGATTGGAATACCCAATAGAACACCCCAAACACCGTACAGAGAGCCTGCTGTCAAGAGAATGAACATAATGGTAATCGGGTGAATACTTAGTTTATTTCCCAAAACAAGTGGAGAAACAAAACGTCCTTCAATAGTTTGCTCGATGACAAAAATGATGAGGACCTTGATCAGCATAGCAGGTCCTTGTACCAGTCCCATGATTACAACTGGTACCATAGCAAGAAAACTTCCTAGATAAGGAACCATGTTTAGAAAACCTGCCATAATACCAAAAGTCATACCATATCGAAGACCTACAATCTTAAACATAATACAGAACATAATGGCAACGACAATAGCGACTGTAACCTGGCCTTGAACATAGCCTTCGAGCTGATTATTAATATCTGAAAGCATACGAACAGTTGTTTCTCGAAAGCGAGTTGGTAAGGCTGAGACAAAGCTATGTTTCATCTTTTGGCTATCTCTTAAAAGGTAGAAGAGAATGAAAGGTGCCAAAATAATAGCTACTGTCACCCTTGCTACTGTGCTTGCAAAAGTCCCAACCCATGTCAAAGCCGATGAAGAAAAGTTCTCAGCATAGTTGACCATTCTCGCTGAGAAATCACTAAGCATGGACTCTAGATCACCGTGGAAATTGGAAAGAATAGGAAGATTAATCCAACGTTCCGTCTCACTATTGGCACGTGCAATATATGATGGTGCATTTCTTATTAAAATCAAAATTTGATTTTGTAAGCTAGGAATAGCCGTCGAAATTCCCCAGACCAAGAGCAAACCAAGGATAGCATAGATAACCAAGATAGACATGGTTCGGTTTAGTCCGGTTCTTTCTACAAGTAGTACCAAAGGTTTTATTAAATAATAAAGGAGCATGGAAATAACCAATGGCAACATAATAATGGTCATAAACTGAATGACGGGTGAAAAAATAGGACTTATCTTGGTGAAAATCAAAACCGTCAAACCAATCAAAAGTAAGATGAAAAAGGCTACAACAGCCTGATTATTCAATATCCACTTAAAAAACCATGTTTCTGAAAAATGTTCTGTTTTTTTACGCTTCATAGTTCCTCCCTATTTATCATAAAAGGTTACAGTCTTGTCTACTAAGTTTTGGTTACGATCATAGACAAATTTTGCAGAGAAGAAAGGCTTATCTTCAAGAATCCACTTGAAGATCTCGTAGTCACCTTCCCAAGTTGGTTTAGATAAGACCTCATCATAAGGTACCCATTCAAGCGTTCCTTCACGAGACTCCTCATCTGAGATGAGTTCTCCTTCAAAACCAGTTACCTTAAAGACATAGGTATACCAATCATGACCGGGGGTAAATTCTGGAAAGGTAATCATCCCTTTAAAATCCATCTCAGTCACTGTAAAATGGGTTTCCTCGAGAATTTCACGACGAGCACATTCGTCAGGCGTTTCTCCCGCTTCTAGTTTTCCCCCAACAGAAATCCACTTTCCTTCATGAACATCATTAGGCTTTTTATTACGATGTAGGAGCAAAAGCTCCTTTCCATTGTCAATATAACAAATGGTAGCTAACTTTGTCATAATGCATCTCTTTTCCAATGTTTTTTAAATATTATACCAAATATGGGATTGGATTTGGGCTTTGAGCAAACGATTTTGAGATATAGTTGAAAATCTGCTTTCTGATTCTCTTGACAAACAAAAAGAGAACCAATTTGGTTCTCCTTTAATCTCTTTAGTATTTCAAATAACGGCGCATTGCCATACGTGACCCAATCGAACCGATAATGATACCGACTGCAAAGAGGGTTCCGATAACCGCATAGACAAACCACTCTGGATCATACATCGAAATACCACCTTTGACAAAATCAGGGTTCAAAGATGAGTAAACCATGTGATACAAAAGATAAATCAGTCCTGAAGGAATGATAGCACCAAGTGCACCAATCCAAGCGCCTTCCATCAAGTAGGGACGACGAATATATGAATTCTTGGCACCTACCAAACGCATGATTTGAATTTCAGTCGCACGGGACATAATGGTAATACGGATGGTATTTGAAATCAATAGGACAGCCACAATCGTTAAGAGAGCTGTAGCAATGATGCCCCAGAACTGAACACGTTTCATAGTAGACATCAGAATTTCGGTATCTGACCCACCAAAGTTAGCATTATCAACGCCCTGAATGGCTTTAGCTTCCTTAGCAACTCGACTGACATCATCTGGTGATTTCGTTTGAACGATGTAAACATCTGATAGTGGGTTAGCATCCCCAGTCGCTGTCTCGAAACTTGACCCCATTGTTTCAATGAGTTGTTTCTTTTGTTCTTCTTTGCTAGAGAAGGTAACCTTATCTACACCTTTGATTTTGGTCAAAGCATCATAAATCTTATGGTAGTCTTTATTAGCTACAATCTGTCCAGAAAGTTCCTTAACTGTTTTCGAGGCATCTGATGAATCTGGATCCAGGTAGACATTGACCTGAATATTCTTTTCAATATCTGAAGCCAATTTCTGTGTATTTAAGATAACAGAGCCAAAGACACCTAAAAGTGAAAGAACAATCATTACCGAAAATACTGCCGTAAGTGTCGACAATAAATTACGTTTGAGATTCTTAATCGATTCTCCTAAATGGCGGAAAAAGCGTCTAATCATGGTAACCGTACTCTCCTTCCTCTTCATCACGAACAATACGTCCTTCTTCAATCGCTACGACACGATGACGAAGGTTATTAACGATAGTTGAGTTATGGGTCGCCATTATAATGGTAGTCCCTTGCAAGTTAATACGTTCAAGGACCTGCATAATTTCCCAAGAAATTTCTGGGTCCAGGTTCCCTGTTGGTTCATCCGCAATCAACACTTTTGGATTATTTACAATAGCACGCGCAATAGCGACACGCTGTTGCTCACCACCAGACAATTGATTTGGAAATGAACGCATCTTGTGTTTAAGACCAACCAACTCGAGTACTTCTGCCACTCGTTTCTTGATATGACGAGGTTTCTCACCAATAACTTCCATGGCATAAGCAACATTTTCAAAAGCTGTTTTCTTTGGAAGGAGTTTATAATCCTGGAAAACAACTCCAATGGAACGTCTCAAGAGTGGAACGTCTTTCTTACGAAGTCGAGTTAAATCAAACTCTCCAACCTTCATAGAACCACTCGTTAATTTTTCTTCTTGGTAGAACAAGCGAATTAAACTTGACTTACCAGCACCAGAAGGGCCGACTAAGTAAACAAACTCACCAGAGTTAACAGACAAATCAATGTGTCTAAGGGCTGTTGTTGACTTATCATACTTCTTAGTAACATCTTTTAATTCAATAAGAGCCATAATGTCAGTATTCAACTACTACAGTAGCTGAACGCCTTCCTTTCATTGAGATAGAGTATAAAATAAGTATGTTATTACTATTCTTCCATGCGCCACTTGAGGTAGGCATCGATGAAGCCTTCAATATCTCCATCCATTACCTTATCAACCTGGGCAACTTCATAGCCTGTACGGTGATCTTTAACCATGGTATATGGCGTGAAAACGTATGAGCGAATTTGACTTCCCCAAGTGATTTCTTTCTTATCACCCTTCAAAGCATTCACTTCTTCTGCTTTCTTTTCTTGCTCCATTTGATAGAGTTTAGCTTGAAGCATTTTCATCGCACGATCGCGGTTCCCATATTGTGTACGGTCAACCGTTGAAGCAACAACAATACCAGTTGGAATGTGGGTCAAACGCACACCAGTTGAAACCTTGTTGACGTTCTGACCACCAGCACCACCTGAACGGAATGTATCCATCTTGATATCATCATCACGAATCTCAACTTCAATGGTATCATCTAGTTCTGGCATGACTTCCACAGATGTAAATGAGGTATGACGACGTTTAGCAGAGTCAAATGGCGAAATACGAACCAAACGGTGGACACCCATTTCTGACTTGAGGAATCCATAAGCATTAGGTCCTTCAAAAGCAAGAGTTACAGATTTGATTCCAGCCTCATCACCAGCCTGATAATCCAAAGTCTCAACCTTGAAACCTTTAGCATTTCCATAACGTTGATACATACGAAGTAACATATCAGCCCAGTCCTGAGCTTCTGTACCACCAGACCCTGGGTGAATTTCCAGAATGGCATTGTTATGGTCATATGGTTCAGACAAGAGCAGTGTCATCTCGTAACTTGTCATAATCTTATCAAGTTTTTCGAGCGTTTCTTCCAGCTCTTCTTGAACACTATCATCTTCTTCCAACATTTCTAAATAAAGCTCTGTTTCGTCAGAGAGTTCTTGCATATTGTTGAAAGTTTCGTATTTCATTTTGAGCTCATTCAACTCTTGCGAGGTCTTTTGAGCTGCAATATTATCATTCCAAAAATCTGGCTCAGTCATTCGGTTTTCAAGGAGCGCAATGTCCTCTTCCAAACGATCTAAGTCAAAGAGACCTCCCGAAGCTCACGAGCTTCTCTTGATTTTCAGAGATTTTTTGGCGAATTTCTGCCACTTCCATGGATAGGTTTCCTCCATTTTATAGTATTATGCTTAATTCTAGCATAAATCACTTAAATTTGCCATTTTGCACACACAAGCTCCCACTCGGCTTGGGATTCTTCATCCTTAGGTGACAGTTCCCTCATATAGTCTAACATAGCCTCATCGGGCTTCTTAACAATCTCACCGAGAGCCCAAATGGCAGTCGCCGTGTGAATGGGATTATTATTCTTATCGATAATCTCCATCAGTTTGACAATAGCATTGCGGTCATGTAAGTTGGCCAAGGCAATAATAGCATTACGTTGAAGAATATTCTTCCCTCGCCATGAACCGGCAATCATCCCAAATTTTTCCTTGAAAGATTTGTTGGTCAGCTCTAGAAAGGGGAGCAATTCGGGCATGGCAAGCTCAGGGTCAATGTCTGAAGCCAAGGGATTGTCGATACCTCTGTTATATGGACAGGAAATCTGACAAATGTCACAACCATAGATAACAGTCTTTATCTTCTTTCGAAACTCCATATCCATCATGCCCTTATCCTGTGTTTGAAAGGATAGGCAACGACGAGCATTCATGGTCCCATCGCCAATGAGACAAGATGTCGGACAGGCATCCAAACAACGACGACAATCCCCACATCCATAGTCTACTTCATGATCAGGTTCTATCTCTAGATTAGTGATAAGCTCACCGAGATACATGTAGGAGCCGTATTCTTTTGAAATCACTAGTCCATTCTTTCCGATAAAACCTATTCCAGCTCGCTTGGCCACTGCTGTATCGACCAAGGCTCCAGTATCCACCATACCTTTATATTCGAAGTTTTCCGTCAGTTTTTCAATGCCTTCTGCCAAGCATTTTAGTTTGTCCTGCAAAACATAGTGGTAATCTAGACCCCACGAATTTGGAGTGATTTTGCCCCGCTTAAATTCTGTTTTTTGGGGTTGTTGCGGCAACTTATGCGGATAGGCTACTGCAATGGAAATGATGGTTTTAGCTGATTCTAAGGTCAACTTAGGATAAATACGCTCTTCAATATTTTTATGTTCAAACCCTGTTGTTCGCCCTTCTTCGACACCAAGTCGAAGGGATTTCTCCAGATAGGCAAAATCATCAGCGGTTGTAAAACCAATTTTTGAAATGCCAATTTCCTTGGCCATCTTTTGTATTTCTAACTTGATATCCATATTCTTATCATAATGAAAATGTAGTCCAAGGGCAAGTATTTTCCACCATCTTCATATAGAGACAAGCCTTAACCTTTTTGTTACAATGTTTTTATGACAAGACTTGCAGTAATGAGTGATTTACATATTGATTTGAATCACTTTGAAACATATGAAATCGATACTCTTATAAAGTGTCTAAAAGATCAAGAAGTTAGCCATCTACATATCGCTGGTGATATTTCTAACCATTATTATATTGACACGAAACCTTTCCTACGAAAACTGTCTAAGGCGGTCAAGGTCACCTATAATTTAGGCAATCATGATATGCTTGATTTAGAGGATGACCTTATTGATAATCTGGATTTTCAGGTGATTGATTTAGGTAGCAAGACCTTATTGGCTTTTCATGGATGGTATGATTATTCCTATTCTGATGAAAATTTGGAAAAGATTCTTAATCGTAAGAAGCAACTCTGGTTCGACCGTCGACTTAAGCGTTTAGATACTGATCCGGAAATCTGTCAAAGGAGTCTCAAGAAGCTAGAAAATGTCTTAAGTGAATTAGACACTAGTAACCTTATAGTTGCCATGCACTTCGTTCCTCATAGTCGTTTCACCATGATGCACGAACGTTTTGCACCATTTAACGCTTATTTAGGTTCTGAAGAATTCCATCAGATTTTCGTCAAACACGGTGTCAAAGATGTTGTTTTTGGTCACGCCCATCGTAGTCATGGGACGGTAACAATTGATGGTGTAAGCTATCACTCTCGTCCTCTTGGATACCGACGAGAATGGGACTTAACCATTGACTTTGTTTCCAATCACCCTGAACTCAATCCTACTGGAACATGGAATCTCTCTAAACGGTACAACCTAGTCAAGAAACGGCCGGAGTTTTTAGAATATGAAAAAAAGGAACTAGCAAATGAGTTCCTTTCATCCATGACACTATTTGATTTGTAGAACGACCCTTACGGGAGTCGTTTTTTTAGTCGATGAAAAATCCCTGCTTTTGAAGATCCTTCAAAGTATTAGCACGATTGGCAACGGATTTATCCATGGTCTTAGCAATCTGAGTCGTAAATTCATCAACCCTATTATTGAGATCGCGGAGATCATAATACTCATGGACTTCAGCGTCGTAATCTTTTAGCTCCTCTAAAGAATTTTCTAAATCCTGATAATAATTTTCCATATGGATGACATGACGTGGCAAACGAGGTTTAAGCTGTGGTTCCTGATCCGGCCAACCAACTGCTAGGCCCACTGCAGGATAGACATACTTTGGAAGTTTGAGAAGCTCCGAAAGCTTGGCATTATCATTCAAGATACTTCCCAAATAAACTGTTCCCATGCCTAAGCTCTCAGCAGCTACTACCACATTTTGGGCAGCAATCATTGCATCCGAGAAAGCAGAGATAAAGCGTTCGGGACTACCTTGCACCAAGGCTTCAGCACCCTTTGCCTCTGCAATCAGAGTGTTACGTCTTTGGTCTACAACAAAGACAAAAAGATGCCCAGCATTTGGAATATAAGGCTGATTCGCAATTTCAGCAATTTCTTCCTTCAATGTTTCATCTGTAATGCTGATAATCGAATAGGACTGTCTAAAATTACTAGTTGCCGTATGTCTGGCAACATCAACCAGAAGGTCAACTTCTTCCTGTGTCAAAGCTAGAGGTTTAAATTGACGGATGCTACGGTGATTGAGTTGTGTCTTAATAGTCTCGTTCATGGCCTTCTCCTTAACTTGTGATCATTTCTCTTTAATTATAAACAAGACTCCCCCTTAATTCAAGATGTGATAAGAAAAA
>NZ_KV831759.1:0-7280 GCF_001837205.1 Streptococcus sp. HMSC064D12 | reverse complement strand
TAATTCAAGATGTGATAAGAAAAAGCCAGAGACCATTATCTCTGACTTTATGTTTTAAATAGCGTCTTTATCCTTACCAAGGGCACGTTGAATAGCTTTGACTAATTCAACCAATACCACAATCAAGAAGGAACCTACAATAACCGCAAGCCATTGTGTCAGACTAAGGTGTGACACATGGAAAAGGCTATTAAATCCAGGAACTACGATAGTTGCCATCAACAGAACGAAGGCTACTGGAATTGCCCAGTTGAAAGTCTTGTTTCTAAAGAGACCAACTTTAAAGACTGATTGATAAACTGATTTAACGTTAAAGGCATGGAGCAACTGGATTAATCCAAGTGTGGCAAAGGCCATTGTAAGGGCATCCGCATGAATTTCTGCTTGCGTATGGTGCTCTGGGAAGGCAAGGCCCCAACCATATACTGCAAGAACAAGGATAGTTTGGAAAACACCTTGATACATAATCGCTCCGAAGACACCACCATCAAAGAAGTTTGATTGGCGACCACGAGGTTTGTGAGTCATAATACCTGGTTCAGCTGGCTCAACCCCAAGTGCGATAGCTGGAAGGGTATCAGTGACTAGGTTAATCCAGAGAAGGTGTACTGGTTGAAGCACATCCCAACCAAACAGTGTGGCAAAGAAGATAATGAAGACTTCTGCCATGTTGGCTGACAAGAGGTATTGGATTGATTTTTGAATATTTGAGAAGACCTTACGTCCTTCTTCTACGGCAACGATAATTGTCGCAAAGTTATCATCGGCAAGAACCATATCTGAAGCTCCCTTAGAAACCTCTGTACCTGTGATTCCCATACCGATACCGATATCAGCTGTCTTAAGTGAAGGCGCATCATTAACCCCATCACCTGTCATGGCAACAACCTTGCCATCATTTTGCCAAGCCTTGACGATACGAACCTTGTGTTCAGGAGACACACGCGCATAGACAGAGTACTGTTTGAAGACTTTTTGGAATTCTTCATCAGAAAGCTCATTAAGCTCAGCTCCAGTAAAGACATGATCTTCTGTATCATTTGGGTCGATGATACCAAGACGCTTAGCGATTGCTTCTGCTGTATCTTGGTGGTCACCTGTGATCATGATTGGACGAATCCCCGCTTCTTTAGCGACACGGACAGCCTCTGCTGCTTCTGGACGTTCTGGGTCAATCATACCTACCAAACCTGAGAAAATCAAATCAGACTCAACAACTGCAGATTCCAAGGTAGGAATGTCATTCGTTATCTTATAAGCCATCATCAAGACACGAAGAGCTTGTTTTGCCAAGTCCTTATTAGTCGCAAGGATTGCTTGTTTGTCTTCATCCGTGATTGGACGAATCTCACCATTGATTTCAATTCGAGTCACACGTTTGAGCAATTGGTCAGGCGCACCCTTAACAGCTACAAAGTATGTGCCATCCGCTTCTTTGTGAATAGTAGACATGAGCTTACGGTCAGAGTCAAATGGCAATTCTGCCACACGAGGCTCTGATTTCAAGACGTCACGCACATCAAAATTATGGTCCAAACCAAATTGAACAAGGGCTGTTTCGGTTGGATCACCGATTAGTTTACCATCTGGGTCTACCTTAGTATCATTGGCAAAGTTCATAATACGAAGGGTTGTATTGTCAGCACCAAGTTCCGTAGCAGCGCTTTGCAATTGACCGTTTGTATAGACTTTTTCAACAGTCATTTGGTTCATGGTTAAGGTACCAGTCTTATCAGATGCGATAATTTCTGTTGAACCAAGGGTTTCAACAGCTGGCAATTTACGAACAATCGAATTGCGCTTAGCAAGGGTCGTTGTCCCAAGTGACAAAAGAATGGTTACAATGGCAGGTAAACCTTCAGGAATCGCTGCAACGGCAAGAGCAACGGCAACCATCAAGCCTTCAAGAGGCTGTTCGCCACGAATGAAGACACTAACCAAGAATGTCACCAAGGCAATAGCGACAATAAGATAGGTCAAGGTCTTAGACAGTTGCTCCAAGCTTTGTTTCAATGGCGTTTGTGATTCGTCCGCATTAGCCAGCATATCGGCAATCTTACCGACCTCTGTATACATACCGGTATTGGTTACAACTCCTGTACCACGACCATAAGTAACGTTAGAATTTTGATAACCCATATTTACACGGTCACCGATACCTGCTTCTGCTTCAACTGTCTCAGTAACGTCCTTTTCAACTGGTACAGATTCACCGGTAAGGGCTGCTTCTTCAATCTTAAGTGAGGCAGCTTCGAGCAAGCGCATATCCGCAGGAACAACATCACCAGCTTCAAGCAAGACGATGTCTCCAGGAACCAATTCGCGTGAATCAATTTCAACGACATGCCCATCACGACGCACACGAGCCATAGGACTAGACATGTTTTTGAGGGCTTCAATAGCCGCTTCTGCTTGACCTTCTTGATACACACCAAAGGCTGCATTCAAAACAACAACGGCTAAAATAATGCAGGCATCCGTCAAACCATGCATACCTTCTGTAATAACAGAAAGGGCGGCGGCGACAAGCAAGATGATAATCATCAAATCTTTAAACTGATCGATGAATTTTGACAAGAGGCTGCGTTTTTCACCTTCATCCAACTCGTTATAGCCATAGGCATCTAAACGTTCCTTGGCTTGTGCAGTAGACAAACCATCAACAGAAGTGTCCAAGTTTTTTAGGACTTCTTCCTCTCCTTGTGTGTAAAACAAGGCTTTATTTTGTTCTTTAGACAAAATAATCTCCTCCTTCTATATAGGGAAAAATGGCTAACAAGACTCTTTTCATATAAAAAATCATACAAAAAGAGACTTGTTTAATAAAAAACAAGTCTCGCTGTTTAAGAATATGCCGGAAATGTAAAATTTCGTAATGACGACATAATCGCAACTGTTAATCAAATCTCATGATTACAGTCACCTGCTACTCCCTTATTTGTACTAAACATTTTATCATAAATTATTCTTTATTCAAGCAAAATGATTCTATTTTTTCAAAAATTAAAACCAAGAAACTTCTAATTCATAATCAGCAAAAACGTCTTCTGTTTCTGGATGTTTCAATTGATAATGAATATCAACTGTCTGTCCATTCGGGTCATGGGCAAATAGACTAGTGTCTGTCAGAAAATGCTGGGTACCAAGCGGTGTCGGAATGTGGACCAAGGCAGGTACTTTAGCAGAAAAACGCATGATGGATTTAGGATTAGAAAAGCGTGTCATCACTAGCTCATCCTGATTCAACTTAATAACCACTTTTTCTTTCTCGGAATTATGATGAACAAGATAGGTATAATCCCCTTTTTCCATAACCTCACAAGTGTGGATTTCTTCGATAATCTCCGTTTGATCCCCTACTTTAATTTTGTTTTTTATTTTTATTTCCATTGATTACTCCTTTTCTTTCTATACTTATTTTTCCAACTCTAATGCGATACTGACAGCAATCTCGAAGAAAGTCATTACATCTGTCTTTCTCTCTTCATGTCTAGCATCCCACTCATGATTGTGATGATCAACATAGTCAGCCGTGTAGAAAAACTGATAAACATTGGCTTGTCGATATTGGGCCCAGGCCATGATAGCCGAAGATTCCATATCTACAACTTTCGCTCCTGCTTCAAGTCTTCGTTTTACCTTAGCAGCTGTTTCACGATAGAAGGCATCTGTCGTCCAAACTTTGGTCCGAATGTGCTCAATACCAGATTTGTTCAAAGCGTTCTCCATGGTTAAGAGCAAAGTTTCGTCATAAGCTATCTCATCACTTGCAGGAGCGTAATGGTAACTTGTACCTTCATCACGTAGAGCTGAACTTGGTATAATAATTTTATCTGCTTGAATTGACTGATCTAGAACTCCGCAAGAGCCCAAAACGATAAAGTTGTTAAAACCTCTCGCTTTGAGTTCTTCTAAGAAACCCACAACCATTGGAGCTCCAATAGTAGCCATAGCAACTGCAAGTTTAAATCCATCTACTTCATAGATATACCATGGATATTTGCTATTTAGGTTGGTGAGATAACCACCTTCATAGACCCGTCTATCTGCTTTACTCGTTCAAGGATTTCTCCATTAAAAGACAGAATAATAGTATCACAGATTTCTCCACCACTAATAAGGCTTCGATCAGTTGGCTCTATCACAGCAGGTACATTTTCAAATTCTTCTAATAACATGTAATCATTCTTTCTGCTTCAAGTAAACCACCTGGGTTTGTTTGACAAAGCCAATCTTTTCATACAAGCGTTTGGCACCTATGTTGCTATCTTCCACTGCAATTTGGAAGGACTTGTCATTTTGCGCAATAAGTTGGTTGACGACTGATTTTGCCAGATAGCTTCCATAGCCTTGGCCACGATAGGCTTCTGCTACGGCAAGTCCATAAAGGTAGTTGTTATTCCCAGATAAATCGACCGTACAAACTCCAATGACCTGAGCTTCTTTGAGAAGGATGTAAAGTAGGCCATCGGAATCCTTCAAGGCCTCTGTAATGTATCTGCGACTTGCTTCAAGTGTTTCCTCTGCATCAGAAAAGGCTTGCTGGTGGAGTTGGGCAATTTCATCTAGGTAAGAAGGTTCAGCTAAGAGCACCTTGACATCTGAACGGGAATCCAGAGCATATGGTGTTCTATCTCGCCCTAGCCAGGTTTCCGTCTCTTCATCCTCAACCAAACCCCAATGACTTGCCAAATCAGGATGATGATCGAGAAAAACACGCTCCGTCTGAAAGGTCACTGAGCGAATAGGGTAAGATGCCATTTCTTTTTCAAAGCTTCTATACATCGCACGCGCAATACCATGACGACGATAACTAGGGTCCTCTAGGAAGCTCACTTCAACGTCTTCGTTATCCGCATAAACCGTTAACAACCCAAGCAACTTTCCTTCTTGATAATAGAGGAAAAAGGCTGGCATGATGGGGTCAAAATTAAGCATATTGGAGAGATAGGGTTCTCGAAAGGTTTGATCATGGGCTTGGCAGCTAGCAATCAATGCTTTTGCTACCTTCCGTTCTTGCTCCGTCAATTGGTTGGTTACTCGAATCACTTTATCTCTCCTTTATTTGTCTGACCTTATTTTACCAATTAAAAAGCATTTGGGCAATTCTTACCTAATCTACTTCTTTAAAGTAGGCAATATGTTTTTTCTCATGACAAACTATGACAAATCATTTAAATTTTAGTAGAATAGAAGAGAAATTAACTAAACGAAACAGGTAATTATTATGTCTATTAAACTTATTGCTGTTGATATTGATGGAACGCTTTTAAATAGCCAACGTCAAGTTACACCTGAAGTCTTTCAAGCGATTCAAGATGCTAAAGCTGCCGGTGTAAAGGTTGTCATCGCGACTGGTCGTCCCATTCCTGGAGTACTTCCACTTCTTGAAGAACTCAACCTCAACCAAGACGGAGATTATGTTATCACCTTCAATGGTGGGCTTGTCCAAGAAACTTCTACTGGTAATGAATTAATTCGTGAGACACTCTCATACGAAGACTACCTTGATATTGAGGTTTTGGCTAACAAGCTTGGTGTTCATTCTCACGCCATTACTAAAGATGGTATCTACACAAGTAATCGCAACATTGGACGCTATACAGTTCATGAGTCTACACTTGTTCATATGCCGATTTACTATCGTACACCTGAGGAGGTAGCTGACAAGGAATTCGTTAAAGCCATGTATATTGATGAACCTGAAATTCTTGATGTAGCCATTGCCAAACTTCCACAGGAATTTTATGACCGCTTTACCATTGTAAAATCAACACCATTTTATCTAGAAATTCTTAAGAAAACAGCCAACAAAGGGATTGCTGTAACCCATCTTGCTGAAAAACTCGGTCTTTCGAAAGAAGAAACTATGGCTATCGGTGATGAAGAAAATGACCGTGCTATGCTTGAAGTCGTTGGCTCTCCTGTTGTTATGGAAAATGGTAATCCAGAATTGAAGAAAATTGCGAAACACATCACAAAATCAAATGATGAATCTGGTGTTGCTTACGCTATTAGAAAGTGGGTATTGTAATGTATAGTTATAAAATTGGAATTTCTGCTGAAGAACATGATCACTTTGTAAAAAACAGTGACCAAGTTAATCTTTTACAGAGCAGTAATTGGGCTAAAATTAAGGACAATTGGAATAATGAGCGAATCGGATTTTATAAAGATGGCAGACTAGTAGCAACTGCATCTATTCTAATACGTAGGCTTCCTCTAGGTCTGACTATGCTCTACATTCCGCGTGGTCCAATAATGAACTACTCTAATATAGAATTAGTGACTTTTGTTATTGATTCTCTTAAAAAAATTGCAAAAACAAAACGTGCACTTTTTATTAAATTTGACCCATCCCTTATTCTCAAATCTTACCTCATTGGTGAGAATGTTGAAGAAAATATTAATACACTAAAAACAATAGAAATCTTACAAAAATGTGGTGCCGAATGGACAGGTCGGACCCAAAACATTTCCCAGAGTATTCAACCACGCTATCAGGCTAATGTTTATACAAAGGAGAATATTATTAATACTTTTCCTAAACACACAAAGCGTTTAATAAAAGATTCTGATAAACGTGGTGTTCAAACTTATCGAGGAACAATTGATGATCTCAAAGCATTCTCTAATGTTATTGCACTTACCGAATCTCGTAAAGGGGTTTCCCTCCGAAATGAGGAATATTTCAGAAAGTTAATGAAAATATATGGTAATGATGCTTATCTTCATCTAGCAAAAGTTAATCTACCCAAGCGTTTGGAGCAGTACAAAGCTCAGTTAATTGAAATTCAAGATAACCTTTCTGAAACTTCAGATAATCAAAAGAAACGTTTGAAAAAATTGAAACAGCAAGAGACATCTATAAAAAAATATATCACTGAGCTCGAAGATTATGTAAAAGATTATGATAAGGAACTAGTTATTGCAGGTATTTTATCAATAAAATTTGGTAATACAATGGAAATGCTCTATGCTGGGATGAATGAAGATTTTAAGAAGTTCTACCCACAGTATAAGCTATATCCTAGAGTTTTTGAAGATGCATATAATGACAACATTATATGGGCCAATATGGGAGGAGTTGAGGGTAGTCTTGATGACGGTCTAACAAAATTTAAGTCTAACTTTGCCCCTCATATTGAGGAATTTATCGGTGAATTTAATATTCCTGTAAATAAAGTATTATATAGAGTTTCAAATTTTGTATACGAACTTCGCAAAAAACTCCGAAACAAACATTAGTCAAAACCACCCGTGAGAATGATATGATACCT
>NZ_KV831758.1:0-4346 GCF_001837205.1 Streptococcus sp. HMSC064D12 | reverse complement strand
GCGAGTTCGATTCTCGTCACCCGCTTTATTTGGATATTATAGCCAAGCATTTGCTTGGGCGCGTAGCTCAGATGGTTAGAGCGCACGCCTGATAAGCGTGAGGTCGGTGGTTCGATTCCACTCGTGCCCATATTGGAGAATTACTCAAGAGGCTGAAGAGGACGGTTTGCTAAATCGTTAGGTCGGGTAACTGGCGCGGGGGTTCGAATCCCCCATTCTCCGTACTATTAAGACGAATTATCTTTTAGATAATTCGTTTTCTTTTTTTGAGGTGACAAAATGAAAAATAGTTTTTATCGATTTCTTCTTTATGGGTTTATTATTGTTCTATTTTTTGTAATGCTTTTTTCTTTTGTCTTTACTAATAAAAAATTAACGAAGGATATCTCATCTAATGTTTCGGGTTTCGTTACCAAAGTAGACTCAGTGGTTTCAGTTCCATTTACTGCTTTATCAAAATCTCATAATGTTATTTCTGATCTCTTATCAACCTATAATGAGAATCGAGATTTAAAAAAATCTTTATCAAATTTAGAAAATCAATCATCTATTATTTCTAACTTGCAAGAAGAGAACGATTCTTTAAGAGCTTCGCTTAATCTTTCGGACAAACTAAGTCGTGATAATGTTCTCACTGCTGAAGTTTCTATGCGACCTTCTGTGACTTGGTTAAAAGAGTTAACAATTAATGTCGGTAAGTCTAAGAATGTTAGTAAATCTATGTTAGCAACTTCTAATGGTGGAGTAATTGGTTTGGTAACTAAGGTATATGATGATACTACTACTATTTCTTTACTTTCTAGTAGTTCTAGTGATAGTTACCTTGCTTCTAGCGTCAAATCAGAGGATGATAACCATATTTTCGGGATTATATCTCGTTATGATAATAAAAAGAAGCTGTTAGAGATGACACAACTCAATTCATCTTCTAACGTTAAGGTTGGCACTGAAGTAGTTACAAGTGGTCTTGATGATGTATCAGTAAAGGATGTTCCAATTGGTACTGTAGACTCTGTGAGTGATTATGAAGGAAATCGTACGATTTTGGTGAAACCTTATGCTGATTTTGATAAAATTTCTTATGTTACTCTAGTTGGAGATGGTAAATAATATGAAATTATCCAAGTATTCTATTATTCCTTTCTTACTGAGTATTGTTCCTTTTCTATGGGATGGTCATATTTCGATGATATTTAATCATTATTTATCTCCTGAATTTTTTCTATCATCTCATCTTTTTATTATTTATATTTTCATCTTAACTCTTGATTTTCCAAATAAGTATTCCTTTCTTTACCTTGTTTATTTTGGATTTCTTTATGATACCTATTATTTCAAAACAGTTGGTATAGTAATTCTAACTTTGCCACTGTTATGCTATCTGTTAACTCAGCTAGGTCGAATTATTAAGAGAAATACCTATGTTGATTTTTTGTTAATGTTTTTATTCCTCTTTCTATTTGATACTATAAATTTTGGCTTTGCCTTATTTTATGGTTTCTCCAATGAGTCTGTGACGAATTTTATTATTTATCAACTAAGTCCTAGTATAGTGTTTAATCTTTTGATCTTTATCTTTATTAAACCTATTCTTGAAAAATTATTTTTGTATCTGTCAGTTGATAGATTTAAATAGAACTGTAATATTGGCGTAACAAAATTTGCGCCATTTTTTGATACAATTAAAAGGTCTTATCGAAAAGGAGTAGTATTTTATATTATGAAAAAACGTATTCTTTCAGCAGTGTTGGTAAGTGGTGTAACCTTATCAGCAGCTGCATCAGTACATGCAGAGGATTATGATTCGCAAATCGCTGCTGCAGATAACGCAATTAGTAACCTTGCTTCTCAACAAGAGACTGCACAAGCGCAAGTTGCTACAATCCAATCTCAAGTATCTACACTTAGAACACAAAAATCAGAATTGGAAACTAAAAATGCTGAACTTGAAAAAGTATCAGCAGATTTGGAATCTGAAATTCAAGAATTATCAAGTAAAATTGTAGCTCGTCAAGATTCTTTGGCGAAACAAGCTCGTAGTGCTCAACAAAATAATACTGCGACTAGCTACATCAACTCTATCTTGAACTCTAAGTCAATCTCTGAAGCTATTACTCGTATCACAGCTATTTCAAAAGTTGTTACAGCTAATAATGACATGTTGACAAAACAAGAGTCTGATCAAAAAGAGCTTGCTGCAAAACAAGAACAAAACCAAGCTGCTATTAATGAGATTGCAACTAATAAAGCAGAACTTGAAACTACAGAAGCTGGTTTGACAACTCAACAAGCAGAACTAGAAGCAGCACAAGTTGCTTTGGCTGCAGAATTGGCTACAGCTCAAGATGAAAAAACATCACTTGTTTCTGCTAAATCAACTGCAGAATCAGTGGCAGCTTCAACTGCAGCATCAGTTGCTCAATCTCAAGCAATTGCAGAATCAGAGGCAGCAGCACAAGCAGTAGCTTCTTCAGAAGCAGCAGCATTTGTAGCTCAATCAGAAGCGGCAGCAACTTCAGAAGCTACTGTTTCAGAAACAGCAACATCTGAAGTAGCACAAGAACCTGTTTCATCAGAAACTTCAGAAACTACTCAAGCGCCTGCTGCTCCAGCAACATCTGAAGCACAGCCAGAATCAGCTGCTCCAGCAGCTTCAGAAGCACCAGCTCCTGCTAGCGAAGCACCTGCAGCAACTTCAGAAGCACCAGCAAGTCAAGCACCTGCAGCTTCAGAAGCACCAGCTCCAGCAGCTGAAACACCTAAAGTATCAGCTGCCTCAACTCCTAATACATATCCTGTTGGTCAATGTACTTGGGGTGCTAAATCATTAGCTTCATGGGTTGGTAATTACTGGGGTAATGCTAAAAACTGGATTGCTAGCGCACAAGCAGCTGGCCACTCAGTTGGTACAACTCCTGTAGCCGGAGCAATTGCGGTTTGGCCAAATGATGGTGGTGGTTATGGTCACGTAGCTTACGTAACATCAGCATCAGGTGCAAATTCAATTCAAGTTATGGAATCAAACTATGCTGGTAACATGTCAATCGGTAACTACCGTGGTACATTTGATCCAACATCTTCAGCTCATGGTGGTTCTGTATACTATATTTACCCATAATGACTACAAGAAGGCGATTCGAATTTTCTCGAATCGTTTTTATTTTATAGCAAAATGTCTTTACTTTCTGGAATTACTTTTAGACGGGAAAATGTCGAGGTTAAGGTTAAATCTTTTTAGTCTTGTTAAGTTACTGTGACACCATTTATTTTGCATTGAAAATCAATCTAAAAAAAGGTAGAATGGTTTAGTAGATATTTTGGAGGAAATCATGTCTTATACGAATTTGAAGTTGTTTGCTTTATCGTCTAACCAGGAATTAGCAGCAAAAGTTGCTGATAAAATGGGTATTGAACTCGGAAAATCAAGTGTTCGTGAATTTTCAGATGGTGAGATTCAAGTTAATATTGAAGAATCTATCCGTGGTCATCACGTTTTTATTCTTCAATCTACAAGCTCTCCTGTAAATGATAACTTGATGGAAATTTTGATTATGGTTGATGCGCTAAAACGTGCAAGTGCAGAAACGATCAGTGTTGTTATGCCTTATTATGGTTATGCACGTCAAGACCGTAAGGCACGTTCACGTGAGCCAATCACATCTAAATTGGTTGCTAATATGCTTGAGGTTGCAGGTGTTGATCGACTTTTGACAGTTGACCTCCATGCTTCTCAAATTCAAGGATTCTTTGATATTCCTGTAGACCATTTGATGGGTGCTCCACTTATCGCAGATTACTTTGATCGTGCTGGTCTTACTGGAGATGATGTTGTTGTTGTTTCTCCAGACCATGGTGGTGTGACTCGTGCACGAAAACTTGCTCAATGTTTGAAAACACCAATCGCAATCATTGATAAACGTCGTAGTGTTGATAAAATGAACACTTCTGAGGTTATGAATATCATTGGTAACGTTGAAGGTAAAACATGTATCTTGATTGATGATATGATTGATACTGCGGGTACCATCTGTCATGCGGCGGATGCGCTTGCTGAAGCTGGTGCAACTCATGTCTATGCCTCATGTACTCACCCTGTATTGTCAGGTCCAGCACTTGATAATATTCAAAAATCTGCTATTGAGAAGCTTGTTGTATTGGACACGATTTATCTTCCAGAAGAACGTTTGATTGATAAGATTGAACAAATTTCAATTGCTGATTTGATTTCAGAGGCAATTATTCGTATTCATGAAAAACGTCCATTGTCACCTTTGTTTGAAATGGGCCATAAATAGACTAAAGCTAGCTTGGGCTAGCTTTTTTTTATCTTACGAAAACCACTAGCT
>NZ_KV831757.1:0-798 GCF_001837205.1 Streptococcus sp. HMSC064D12 | reverse complement strand
ATTTAGCAATCAAATCGTTGGTATAATCAATCAACTCTTGGTTAGACTTGCTTGAAGCAATACCGTACTCTTGTGTTTTGAAACCTTCATCAAGGATCTTGGTTTTATCACTTTCGTAACCTGACAAGATTGATTTATCACCAGCAAAGGCGTCAATACGGTAAGCATAAAGTGATACGGCTAACTCAGGATAAGATCCGAGTTGAACGTAGTCAAACTTAAGGTTATTAGCTGAAGCGTACTCTTCAACAGCAGCTTTGGCAGATGACCCTTGAGACACTCCAATAGTTTTACCGTTTAGGTCAGAAAGTTTCTTATAGCCAGATTTGGTTTGAACAAGGAAACCGATTTGGTCGTAGTAGTAAGGAGTTGACATGGCATATGAAGCCTTACGCTCATCTGTAATGGTATAAGTAGCGATAAGCATGTCAATAGTTCCGTTATCCATAAGGGCTTCACGAGTTTGTGGGGTAACCGCTGTAAAATTCACCTTAACCTTAAGTTCTTTGGCAATTTTCTTAGCGAGGTCAATTTCCATCCCTTGATAGGTATTAGTTTTGGCTGAATAGTAACCAAAGTTTGGGACATCCTGTTTGACACCAACGTTTAGAGTCCCTTTTTTGACAATTTTTTGAATTGCAGCACTATTGAGTAGTTTACTGCTTTCATCTGCCTGACTACTTTTAGTGTTCCAGAGGAGAACTGCTAGAAAAGCTATAACAGAGATAGCTAAAATGCGACTAAGTTTCTTGATTAACATAAGTCCTCCTTAGGCATCCACTTGGACACGATCAGAGT
>NZ_KV831756.1:0-6337 GCF_001837205.1 Streptococcus sp. HMSC064D12 | reverse complement strand
CCCTATTAAATGCAACGAATTGGTATTGTTCACCTTCATTATAAGCCGAACTATAAGCCGAACTTTCTTTTCTGTCATGAGTTAGCAGGCTAAGCCTGCTTAGAGTTTTTGATAGGAACTGGGGGATTTTACACGACTTACTTTTGCTATTCCATAGCTTATATTTCTCATTTACACCAGAATAAGGTAAAATTGAAGTGGTAATCTACTTGTTTTTTAGCTATGTTAGAAAAGTAAAATTGTTGTTATATATTGAAATCATTGCGAGCGTTAAGTGAGACTTTCCGCTGTGAGATAAGTGTCTGTAAATAAAGTGTTTTGTTTACAGACACTCGGAATTTTTGAGACCATAGGCTCAAAAATTAGTCTTGGAACTTCGAAGAAGTTCGCAGACGTCCGTAATCACTTAAGGGAAGTCTCAAAAAATACTTTGTTTTCAATAGAATAAAGAGGAAAATCATGACAAAAGCAGACACTATTTTTAAAGAAAATATCACTAAAATCATGGAAGAAGGCGTTTGGTCGGAGCAAGCACGTCCTAAATACAAGGATGGCACCACAGCTAATTCCAAATACATCACTGGAGCTTTTGCAGAATATGACTTGAGCAAGGGAGAGTTTCCAATTACCACTCTTCGTCCTATCGCTATCAAATCTGCTATCAAAGAAGTGTTTTGGATTTATCAAGACCAGACAAACAGCCTAGATGTCCTTGAAGACAAGTATAATGTGCATTATTGGAATGATTGGGAAGTTGAAGGCGTGCCTGCCAATAATGGGGACAAGCGTTCAATTGGTCAGCGTTATGGTGCGGTCGTTAAGAAGCACGATATCATTAACCGTTTGCTGGCTCAGTTGGAGGCTAATCCGTGGAACCGTCGCAATGTCATTTCCCTTTGGGATTACGAGGCCTTCGAGGAGACAGCTGGCCTTCAGCCTTGTGCCTTCCAAACCATGTTTGACGTTCGTCGTGTGGGTGAGGACATTTATTTGGACGCCACTTTGACGCAACGCTCTAACGATATGCTGGTGGCTCATCATATTAATGCCATGCAGTATGTGGCTCTTCAGATGATGATTGCCAAGCACTTTGGTTGGAAAGTTGGTAAATTCTTTTATTTCATCAACAACCTCCATATCTATGACAATCAATTTGAGCAAGCCGAGGAACTCCTCAACCGTCAACCATCTGATTGCCAACCACGTTTGGTCCTCAATGTTCCTGATGGGACAAATTTCTTCGATATCAAACCAGAAGATTTTGAATTGGTTGACTATGATCCTGTTAAACCTCAACTCAAATTTGACTTAGCAATTTAATAAACGTTGATAATTTAAGTCCATAAAGAGCTGGCAAACTTTTTTCCAAGCTCTTTTTCTCTTTTTTTGTTAGAATGGATTGTAAACTTAAAAAGAAAAGGAAATACTGTGTCTAAACAACTCATTGCTATTTGGGCGGAAGCTCATAACCATGTTATTGGGAAGAATCACACCATGCCTTGGCATTTGCCTGCTGAACTGGCACATTTCAAGAAAACGACCATGGGCTCAGCAATTCTCATGGGGCGTGTGACCTTTGATGGCATGAACCGTCGTTGTCTACCAGGACGTGAAACCTTGATTTTGACACGAGACAAGGACTTCGACTGTGAGGGTGTAACGACCGTTACGAGTGTTGAGGAAGCCCTAGCTTGGTTTGAACAGCAAGATAAGGATCTCTATATTGCTGGTGGTGCTGGTGTCTACAAGGCTTTTGATGGGCATTATGATGCATTCATCAAGACAACTATTGAGGCTGATTTAGAGGGAGATACGTATTTTCCACAACTAGATATGACGGCATTTAAAGAGGTATCACGTGACCGAGTGGCCAAGGATGATAAAAATGCCTACGACTTTAGCATAAGTCGCTATGAAAAAGAAGGAGACTAGGTTCATGCAACGTAGTGTTTTTGGGTTATTTACTGCATTATTGGGAGTACTTTGTGTGCTCTCTGCCATTCCTGCCTTTCGCAAGAAACGTTATGGGTTAGCAGTTTTTCTCTTTTTAAATGCTTTTACCAACCTTGTCAATACTATTCACGCCTTCTATGGCACCCTATTTTAGAAAAGAGTGAGGAATAAATGGCTGGAAATCGTAATGAAGAAATGGTTTATTGTTCATTTTGTGGCAAAAACCAAGAAGAAGTAAAGAAAATTATCGCTGGGAATGGCGTCTTTATCTGTAACGAATGTGTGGCCTTGTCACAAGAAATCATTCGTGAGGAAATGGCAGAAGAAGTTTTGGCTGACTTGGCTGAAACTCCGAAGCCAAAAGAACTTTTGGATATTTTGAACAACTATGTCGTGGGGCAAGACCGTGCTAAACGTGCTTTGGCGGTAGCTGTTTACAACCACTATAAACGTATCAACTTCACAGAAAGTCGTGAAGACAATGATGTGGATTTGCAAAAATCAAATATTCTCATGATTGGACCAACCGGTTCAGGGAAGACTTTCTTGGCTCAGACCTTGGCTCGAAGCTTGAATGTTCCTTTCGCGATTGCGGATGCGACATCATTGACAGAGGCTGGTTATGTGGGTGAGGACGTGGAAAATATCCTCCTCAAACTGATCCAAGCGGCAGACTTCAATATTGAACGTGCGGAACGTGGAATCATCTATGTCGACGAGATTGATAAGATTGCTAAAAAAGGTGAAAACGTATCAATCACTCGTGACGTTTCTGGTGAAGGGGTTCAACAAGCCCTCTTGAAGATTATCGAAGGAACAGTAGCTAGCGTTCCACCTCAAGGTGGTCGTAAACACCCTAACCAAGAGATGATTCAAATTGATACGAAGAATATTCTTTTTATCGTGGGTGGTGCTTTTGATGGTATCGAAGATATCGTTAAGCAACGTCTTGGTGAGAAAATCATTGGTTTTGGTCAAAATAATAAGGCTATTGATGATGACTCATCATACATGCAGGAAATTGTGGCTGAAGATATCCAAAAATTTGGTCTTATCCCTGAGTTTATCGGACGTTTGCCAGTCCTTGTGGCCCTTGAACAGTTAACGGTGGACGACTTGGTTCGTATCTTGACAGAGCCTAGAAATGCCTTGGTTAAACAGTATCAAACCCTCTTGTCTTATGATGGGGTTGAACTTGAGTTTGACCAGGATGCTCTTGAAGCTATTGCAAGTAAGGCGATTGAACGTAAGACTGGTGCGCGTGGGCTTCGCTCTATCATTGAAGAAGTTATGATGGATGTCATGTTTGAAATTCCTAGCCAGGAAGATGTGACTAAGGTTCGTATTACCAAAGAAGCTGTTGACGGTACAGCTGCTCCAGTTTTGGAAACAGCGTAAGGAGGACTTATGGCTGAAGAACAAGTCCTAAATACGCACAATGCTGAGATTTTACTCAGTGCAGCAAATAAGAGTCACTATCCCCAAGATGACCTCCCTGAGGTTGCCCTAGCAGGACGCTCGAATGTTGGTAAATCAAGCTTTATCAATACACTTCTCGGTCGTAAAAACCTCGCCCGTACTTCTGGGAAACCAGGAAAAACCCAGTTGCTTAATTTCTACAATATTGACGACAAGTTACGCTTTGTGGATGTGCCAGGTTACGGTTATGCCCGTGTATCCAAAAAAGAACGTGCCAAATGGGGGAAAATGATTGAGGAGTACCTCGTGACTCGAGACAATCTTCGTGTGGTGGTCAGTCTGGTTGACCTTCGACATGAACCGACTCAAGACGATATCCAGATGTATGAATTTCTCAAGTATTATGAAATTCCAGTTATCGTCGTAGCGACTAAGGCTGATAAGATTCCTCGTGGAAAATGGAACAAGCACGAATCTATCATTAAGAAAAAACTCAATTTTGATAAAAATGACCATTTCATCGTCTTTTCATCTGTCACACGTGACGGTTATGATGAAGCATGGGATACGATATTGGCAGAATTGTAAGAAAAGCTCGGAGAAATCCGAGTTTTTTTGAATTTTATCATTTATTGACATAAAGAAGTCTCTATGATAGTATAAAAAAAGCGTATGATTAGATTTTTGACTTGTGATTCGCAAGTAATAATGAAAATGTGTTGAAGGTGTTTAGCTCCTCCAGTATATTTCCTATTAAGAAAAAATGAAAAAGTTCAGGTGACTTAAATGACATCAGCTGAAAAGTTGGTATCTGTATACTGTCGTCCGCGTAAGAGTTTTCATACGCTTTTTTTTTATATGGGGAGGTTTTATGAATAAATTAACTAATGTTGAGTCCAAGGATGATTTTGCAAGACTTTTGGGATTTTCAAATAGTAGATTTATGAATTATGTATTGTATGTTTTGCGTACAGAGGAACTATATGAGACTTTTACAATTCCTAAAAAAAGTGGAGGAGAGAGAACAATTAACGCTCCTAAAAAGGAATTAAAAATACTTCAAAAAAAGTTGGCAAATCTCTTGTGGGATTGTTACATTGAAGATTTAGAATCTGAGTCAAAAGTAAAGAATAAAAAAATACCTAATTTATCGCACGCTTATGAAAAGAATAAAAGTATAATAACCAATGCAAAGTTACATAGAAATAAAAAATATGTCTTAAATATTGATTTAGAAGATTTTTTTGACAGCTTTAATTTTGGAAGAGTGAGGGGGTTTTTTATTAAGGATAGAAATTTTTGTGTATCTTCAGACGTTGCGACTGTTATTGCACAAATTGCTTGTTATAAAGGAAAGTTACCGCAGGGGGCACCTTCTTCACCAATTATTACAAATTTAATTGCTAGAATCTTAGATTATCGAATTGTAAAAATTGCAAAAAAATATCGCTTTACATACAGTAGATATGCAGATGATATGACTTTTTCAACAAATCGAGAATTAGCTTCAAACAAGCTGAGGACAACTAAAGAATTAGATAAATTCCTTGCAGAATTAGAAAAAGTAATTGTGGCATCTGGTTTTAAAATAAATAATAAAAAAACACGCTTAAGTAACAATATGCAGCGCCAAGAGGTTACAGGTTTAGTTGTTAATAAAAAGATAAATGTAAAAAGGGAGTATATTAAAAATACACGTGCAATGGCTCATAAGTTATATTTGAGTCAAAGGTTTGAAATCGATGGTAGAGAAGGCACGATTAATCAGCTAATAGGTAGATTTGCTTTTGTTCAACAGATCGATCAATTTAATAATTATTTATCATATAAAAAATCATTAATAAAGAATAATTTTGATGCTCAAAAATATTTGATAGGAAAAGATTCGGGAAAAAAATCAGAATCAAAATATTATTGGAAATATATTTTTAGTAATAGAGACCTTCGAAAGCATTTATATTATAATTCGAGACATGATACATATAATTTACCAAAAGGATTTTATACCATAGGAAAAGAAGAGAAAAAAATGTATATGTCTCTATTTAATTCTAGGGAAAAAGAATATAAAAAGTTTTTATTTTATAGATACTTTTATGGAAATGATAAACCAATTATTGTTACTGAGGGAAAAACTGATTCTAGATATATTAAGGCTGCATTGAAAAAATTATATTATAAATACCCTGAACTAATTGAAAAAAATGGTAGTGATTTTGTTTTCAAAATTGAATTTTTGAAACATTCAAATACAATAGAGTATCTTTTTAATGTTCCAGAAGGGGGATCCGGTTTTGAATACTGGTATAGATATTTTTCCGATAAAAAGAGATTTCAAATGGGCGAGGTTGAAAAGGTGGTTTATCCTAATTATATTGAATACTTTAAAAAATTAACAAATAGGCCACCAGATAATCCGACTATTTTTTTGTTTGATAATGAACTTCAGGGTCCACTATACAATTTTGCAAATTTTGCGAAAGATCTAGCCATTTCTACAAATAATTTTAATCAGATTCGATATAGTTCGTTTGATAGAATTGTTAAGAAAGATTCCCTCTATGTAATGGCGACCCCATTAATTCCTAAAATAAATAATGGTGTATTTTCAGATATTGAGGACTTATTACTCGTGAGAAATTCAACACCTATTTTACGAGGAAAACAATTTTCTAAACATGGAGGGTCGAATCATTATGGAAAAGATATTTTCTCTAAACATGTTTTGAAAAATTATTCAAAGTATGACTTTACTGAATTTATCCCTCTATTGGATGGAGTAAAAAATAATATTAAAGACTATTATCAAAAATCTAACAATAGGAAGAATTGACCATTTCATCGTCTTTTCATCTGTCACACGTGACGGTTATGATGAAGCATGGGATACGATTTTGGCAGAATTGTAAGAAAAGCTCGGAGCAATCCGAGTTTTTTTTATCTTACGAAAACCACTAGCTGTGCT
>NZ_KV831755.1:0-63919 GCF_001837205.1 Streptococcus sp. HMSC064D12 | reverse complement strand
TATTTAACCTGTCTACTTGACAGGGGGCATATCACTATCATGGTGCGACGCCTTTTTATGTATGATAAGTTACTCTGTTTAAGCCAATTCGTCAATTGATGTATATTCTCTGTTTAGACCCTTTGCAACTGGTTTGCTAGTGATATGACCTTGGTAGGTTGTAACCCCTTGACGAAGACCTTCGTCGTCGTTAATTGCTTTTCTGAATCCTTTTCCTGCAAGGGCTTCGATATAAGGCAAAGTGACATTAGTAAGAGCAATGGTTGATGTACGTGCCACAGCTCCTGGGATATTGGCAACGGCATAGTGAAGAACACCATGTGTTTCATAAACAGGCTCATCGTGAGTGGTCACGCGATCCGCAGTTTCAACAACCCCACCTTGGTCAACGGCAACGTCGACAATAACTGACCCTGGACGCATTTGTCTAACCATATGGTCAGTAACAAGTTTTGGTGCTTTTGCCCCTGGGATAAGAACTGCACCGATAACCACGTCAGCATCACGAACGCTCGCTTCAATGTTGAGCGGATTTGACATCAGTGTTTGAATTTGGCTACCAAAGACCTCTTCGAGGACAGACAAACGTTTGGCACTGATATCAAGGATAGTCACTTGAGCTCCAAGTCCAAGGGCAATACGGGCTGCATGTGTCCCTACGACACCACCACCAATAATTGTGACTTTACCTTTAGGAACTCCAGGCACACCACCTAGGAGAACACCTGAACCACCCTCTTGTTTGGTCAAGAAATGTGCACCGATTTGAACGGCCATACGTCCTGCTACTTCACTCATTGGAACCAAAAGTGGTAGATGACCTTCTTGGCTACGTACTGTTTCGTAAGCCACACCTGTTGTCTTAGCATTGACCATAGCATCTGCCAATTCTGGAGCTGCTGCCATGTGTAAGTAGGTAAAGAGTAAAAGATCCTCACGAAGGAAGCCATATTCTGCAGCAAGAGGCTCCTTAACCTTAACTACGAGCTCAGCTGCCCATGCTTCAGCAGCAGTAGCAACGATTTTAGCACCTTGATTTGCATAATCTGCATCCGCAAAGCCAGATCCAAGACCTGCATTGGTTTCAATAAGGACTTCATGACCTTTAGCTACAAGACTTTGCACTCCAGCAGGCGTTAGAGCCACACGGTTCTCGTTATTTTTGATTTCTTTTGGAATACCAATTAGCATATTTTCTCCTTATTCGGAAGTTATAAGGTCAACCATCATAAAGATGACTTGACCACTTCCTATCTTTTTTTGAAATGATAACGCTTTCATTTTATCTAAAAAGCTCAAAAATAGCAAGTGAAAAATCTTCCCTCCTTTTTAAATCCTGAAATCTTGCTTCTAAAATACGACAAAAGAACCCAACCAATCGGCTGGGTTCTTAAGTGTAAACTAAATGATCAAAAGAATATTTCTCCTTAGGCACGTCCTCCTTTTCAATTTCAAAAGTGGCACCAATGTAAAGTCCTAAAACCTTATTTAAAACTCTTAACAAAATAATCAAAGAGTCCTTGATCTGCTAATTGCTTATGGCCCAAGAGGAACTCGGGGTGCCACTGAACACCTATAAATGGGACTTCCTTCTTCGACAGGTTTTTCATTACTGGTAATACCGATTAAGGGAATGGTTATTTTTATTGCTCCTTAAAATAGTCAAGTAGAAAGAGGGCGTTTTCCACATAGTAATTAACAGCTACTGGCAAGGCCTCATCTTTCACAAGGAAATCATCATGGTGCCAGTCTGGTGCATTATCTTCACCATTTGAGCCAACAAAGGCAAAGACTCCTGGTATTTCCTTTTGATAAGCCGCAAAGTCTTCGCCCCCTGTTGATGGCAAGGTTTCAATCACTTCTGCGAAGGCCTTAGAATTTTCAAAGATGAGAGGTGTAAGCGTCTGGTCATTGTAGGTCACATAAGGTGAATTGCCCCAAGTAATGTCAACTTGAGCACCGAACTGGTCTGATGTCGCCTGAACGACCTTTTCAAAGCGAACAATGACATCTTCACGAACCTTAGGCTCAAAGGTACGGATCGTTCCTTCAAAAAAGCCTGCTGCTGGAAGAACATTCCAAGTATTTCCAACTTCGATATGAGTAACTGACAATACTGCTGATTCAAAGGGCGATACTGTACGAGCCACAATCTGTTGTAAGTTGTTGATGATAGTCGTAGTAACCAAGACCGTATCTACACCCAAATCAGGACGAGCCGCATGGGAAGAAACACCCTTAACATCAACTCTAAACTGCTCCACACCAGCCATGATAGCCCCCGAACGAAGTCCAATCTGACCAGGTTTCAAGTGAGGATTATTGTGATAACCGATGATAGCTGACACACCGTCAAGACCACCCGCTTCAATGACCTGATAGGCCCCTTGGAAATTCTCCTCGGCTGGTTGGAAAATCAATCGAATGGTCCCCTTAAGCTCTGCTTCTCTTTCTTTTAAAAGCTGAGCAGCTCCAAGCAGAGAGGTCTGGTGAAAGTCATGACCACAAGCATGCATAGCCCCATTATCGCTGGCATAAGGAAGTCCTGTCTTTTCCTTAATCGGTAGGGCATCAATATCAGCACGCAAAGCAATAATCGGATGACCTGACCCAATCTCAGCGATGAGTCCTGTCTTCAAAGGATAATTTAAAGGCTCAATACCTAGATTTTTCAAATAACCTTTCAAAAAGACTGTCGTCTCATGCTCCTCCTCAGAAACCTCTGGATGTTGGTGAATCTGATGACGTGTCTTTGCTAAATGATCATAAAATGCTTCTGTCATAATGAACCTCCCTCTCTGATTAGACCTGCTCATTGCCCTGACTTACTTAAGTTCTCAATCGAATTGATACCATCATACCACCAGAAATAAGGCTTGAAAAATTAAAAAAACTTATAGAATGTCATAAGTTTTACTTATACCCCTAGAAAAGACCGTCCTTATGGGCCTTACAGTATAAAGCCTAGTGATAGGGTAGACCTATCAGGAGATTGAAAGTTCCTATCATACCTTAATAAGAAGAAATGACTAGCCCAAATAAGTACGCAAAATCACTTTTTCCGCTTCCGTTAACGCTCGATAGGAACCTACTGCTATCCCTTCATCAAGCTTAAACGCTCCAAAAGAAATCCGCTTAAGATAGGTCACCTTGACCCCATAAGCCAAGAACATCTTTTTCACTTGATGAAACTTACCTTCCGAAATCGTGATATGAGCACTACTCTTATCACTTGCAGAACTTAGAATTTCTAGCTGAGCAGATTTACAAACAGTACCATCCTCAAAGACAACACCTGACTCAAAAAAGGCAGGTGCATCAGGCCCAAGAACATCATTGACCTCAACATAATAAGTCTTAGCCACATGATAGCGGGGGTGAAGCATGGAAAAGCCCAAGGGGCCATTATTGGTAATCAGCACCAAACCCTCCGTGTCTCTATCCAATCGGCCCACAGGATAAAGACCGTCTCGCTGATCTTCAGGCTTAATCAAATCAATGACTGTTTGGTGTTTCTTGTCCTTTCGAGCTGACACTACACCTGCTGGCTTATTCATGAGATAGTAAACTTCTGGCGTATGCTCCAGTTCCTTACCAGAAACCGTGATGGTTTGAAGACTAGCATCCACATTAAGATTATCTCTATCCGCCAAGACACCATCTACATAAACTTGACGACTACGAATGAGCTTCTTAACCTGATTGCGGGAACCATAGCCTGCCTGTCCTAATAATTTGTCTAAACGCATAACCTTATTGTACCACGGATAAGCCTGGTCTAGCAGACTAAAAAAGGAGGACATAAGAAAGGTATCAAAAGAACTCTGGATGAAACAAAAAGTCTACCTTAAAAGATAGACTTATCACATTATTAACACTTACACATTTACATGGAAGATATGCCCGACCAAGAAGGTCACAAGCATGGTCAAGAGTCCTACTGTCAAGTTACGCAACATCGCTTGCTTAACAGGTGCTTTTCCGAGCTTGGCACTGATATAACCAGTCAAGAGCAAGGTAAGGGCAACCACGACCACTGTTACAGGAATACGGTAAGGCTCAGGGAACAGCATAATAGCTAGGGCTGGTGGCAAGGAACCAACTGAAAAGGCCAGGAAACTAGAGACAGCAGCATGCCATGGATTCGTAATTTCATCTAAATCCACCCCATATTTTTCCTCAACTAAGACCTTAATCGGATTCTTATTGAAGGCTTGATTAACCTTAACTTCAGCTGCCGTTTCACAATCCCCCTGACTGAGGAAGGTTTGATACAAACTCTCTCTAGCTGCCTCAGGAGAGCGGTCCAAGAGGGCTTGTTCCTTAGCGATAGCAGCTTCTTCAGTATCTTTTTGCGTTGACACACTGACATATTCGCCACCTGCCATCGAAAAGGCACCAGCAAAAATCGCTGATAAAGCAGAAATCAAGATGAACCAGATGTTTGATGTCGCACTGGCCACACCGATAACCACTCCTGCAATGGAAATGATGCCATCATTGGCACCCAAAACACCAGCTCTCAAAATATTTAAGCGTTCTGCAAAATTCTTATCTTCCAATTCTCTTACTCCTTATTTAGAATGATTCTAAAAAGTATTATAGCAGTTATTTAGAATGATTACAAATAAGAAGTTTGAAAAGTAGAATTTTTAAGGTTTACTCCAGTCACACGCAAACTCCAAAGCTAATAAAGCCACCTTGTCCTTTTCATCCAAGTCCATATGATTCATCAGGTTACGAGCGTCCCAATTACCTTCAGAAAGGTGATCCGCAGCATAGAAGAAGTGGCAGACCTCAACACCTCTAAACTTTGCTAAAGCTGCAACTGCAGAGCACTCCATATCCACACAAATGGCCCTTGCTGCCTTTCGAGCTTTGAGTTTAGCACTCGTCTCACGGTAAATACCATCAGTTGTCCAGACCTTGCCTTCCTTATGAGGAATCTGACGCTCATTGAGATAGGAACGAAAACAAGCTAAAACACCCACATTTACCGCAATCTCATTGCTAGCTTCCACATAGTGAAAACTCGTTCCTTCATCTCTAAGAGCATGACTAGGGATAATAATAGAAGTCTCTTTAATATCTTCATCAAGCACCCCACAAGTCCCAAAGAGCACCAGTTTATCAGTTCCCAAAGCAAAAATATCCTCTAAAATAGCCACACAGGCAGAGGCACCTACAGGTGCATTAAAAAGAGCCAACTCCTGCTCATCAATAACAAGCTTATATATCGGAATAGCCACATTCGCCATGGACGTTTCATAGATAAGTTCATGAGGAAACATCTCAAGCATTCGTTGAAAGGTCGAACGAGAAAAACAGGATACAGCTATTTTAGGAAACCCCTCAAGAGGCTCATTCAAGTCCTCGGGATTGATAATCGCTTGTCTATTATCATCAAATTCAGTTAGTAGCATACGTGACCTCCTTAGTTTTAGGACCCATTATAACACAAAAAAATCAGACCAAAAAGAACGGTCTGATTCTATCACTATTTATTCTTCATTCTCCAAATCGTCCAGCTGTTTTTCAAGACGTCTTCTCTCATATCTTCCCAGTGCTGTGAGAGCCCAATTCATAAAAAAGACAAAGGGAATATACAAAATATAAGTAAGTGGCCAAGCCATGAGATATCTAGGATCCAGGGGATTATTATGATAGACATTGTGGTTAAACTGATAGTTAGCTGACATTATCATAAGAGTGATAAGCGCAGTCACCAGTAAACAACCTAAGACTGTCATTCCGGAACCCCCAAATGTGTTAACACTAAGTCGTTCAGATCTATAAATAGACCAAATCCATGCTATAAATAATGGAAAGGCCAAGTAATTAGAGGTAATAACCCCCTTGTTAAAGAAGGAACTATAGACCAAGCACGCAAGCGTCCCAGCAATCATTATGTAAAAACATTCTGCACCAACTTTATTATTTAGAGCTTTTTCTCGTTCATCTGTAACTTTATTATTAACAAGCTTAAATTTCATCATCTTTACTTCCTTCCTAAATCTCCCAAAACAGTTGATCCAAAGTCCTGTCCAGTGTTTTGCAAATGGCAATACATAGGGCTAGACTGGGATTGTACTTTCCAGCTTCAATCAACCCTATGGTTTGTCTTGTTGCACCTACCGCTTCTGCCAAGTCACCCTGGGTCATATCATGCTCTGCTCGAGCTGCTTTTAAGCGTAAATTCTTTGCCACATGCCCCCTCCTTTTCATCTTATCTGATATTATCGTCGACATTGATTAGGTTCACCATCTGTTTTCATCTTAATTATACACTATATATTTCCATTTGCAATATATATATGTCATTATTTTAGAAATAAATTGCAAAATAAAAAACTGAGATTTCTCTCAGCTTCTTCACTATTTAAACTTAAGCAGGTGTTACATCTAAGCTTTCACCAATTGCCGCAAGACGTTCGACAACTTCTTCTTGGCTCAAACCATTTTCAGAGACATAACGGTTGCGTGGGTGAACACGGCATTCATGTGAGCAGCCGCGGAGGTACTTGTCTTCATTTTCCTCTGAAGCAAGAATACGACGGTTACAGAATGGGTTACCGCAGTTGACATAGCGTTCGCAAGGCGTCCCATCGAACCAATCCTTACCGACAACGACAGGATCTACATGGTTGATGTCAACGGCAATACGCTCGTCAAAGACATACATCTTACCATCCCAAAGCTCCCCTTGAACCTCTGGATCTTTTCCGTAAGTGGCAATTCCACCGTGCAACTGACCAACATCTTTGTAGCCTTCACGGACCATCCAACCTGAGAATTTCTCACAGCGGACACCACCAGTACAGTACACAACCACGCGCTTGTCCATGAACTCTTCTTTATGGTCACGGACCCATTGTGGCAATTCACGGAAGTTACGAATGTCTGGACGAATGGCTCCACGGAAGTGACCAAGGTCATACTCATAGTCGTTACGTGTATCGAGGACAACAGTGTCCTCATCTAAAAGGGCGTCTTTAAACTCTTTTGGTGACAAGTAGGCACCCGTTGTTTCAAGTGGATTGATGTCACTGTCAAAATTATCATCCTCTAAGCCAAGGTGAACGATTTCCTTCTTGTAGCGAACAAACATCTTCTTGAAAGCTTGCTCCTCTTCCTCATCAATCTTGAACCAAAGGTCCTCCATCCCTGGAAGGCTGTGAACATAGTCCATGTATTTTTGAGTGGTTTCATAGTCACCAGAAACCGTTCCATTAATTCCCTCGTCGGCGACCAAGATGCGTCCTTTCAGACCGATTGACTTACAGAAAGCCAAGTGGTCAGCTGCAAATTGCTCAGCGTTTTCAATGGGAAGGTATTTATAATAAAGCAATACTCGAATAGGTTTTGCCATTGTATGTCCTCTTTCTTTATGAAATATCTATATCTGTTGTTTGATAATCAAAGTCAACTTAACTATTATAGCGCTATCAAAGTGGGCTAGGCAATTGATTTGCTTGTAAGTAACTTTTCACAAAAGAAAAAGGTTGAGTGCCAAATGCCTCAACCTGAGTTTCGTGGGATTGTTTTCCACAAGATAGTTTTACAATTCTTTATGTAGTGTTCCTAAGATAAGCAGTTGTGTCAGAAAAATCCAGAAAATAAGAACTCCTATATCTACAAGCGAAACAGTTCCATGTCTATAAAAGCTAGCTCTAAGAAGATTCGCAGAAGGGACAAATGGAAGTAGATAATAAAGTTGATCTAGCCAATCTGGAAGACGACTTGCCGGATACATGATAGGTGAAAACATAAGACCAATCATTAAAATAAGTTGAGACATTAGCGTTACAATATTTTGGGAAAATATATAAGCAATTGAAAATCCTAGACTAATCATTGTTAGGCAAATAAGCAACATCACAAAAACAGACAAAATTGACAAATTTAATTGTACAGAAAAGCGAAGACAGCCTAATATAAAAGAGATGAATACACCTGGTAAAATAGCAATTAACCATATACATAGGTCAGCTAAAGAAATTAGAATCCTAGGAATAGGTAAAGCTCGAATATAGTCCACATGACCTTCTGACTTGGCATTGGCTATGACAGGAGATGAAATCGTACAACCAATAGAAATAACTCCCATTAAAACTGATCCAGAGGCAAGATAGTAGGCAGTTGTTGTATCCATCTTACCAATTACCAACGGATACCCAAAAAGAAGTGAAACGGACAAAAGCACTTGAGCTAATGTGAATAGAATGAATAGATTTTTTTGTCGAAGAAAGTTCCAACGAAGTAAGTAAAAAAATTGAGTCATATCAGTTAACAAGCTCCTCTTTATAGAGATCGGAAATAGATAATGTTTTCATCTTAACCGAAAGGTTTGAAATAAGCCCTTTTTCTAGACCTTCCTTAACTTGAATGAGTATTCGGGTTAATTCACTTTCTTCAATTTCCATCTGACAAACACAACCATTGACTATCGTATAATTTTCGAATAGACTTACAAATTCTTTACTAACAAATTTGAAAGAAATTTGATAATGATTTTTATAAGACATTTGGTGGACTGGACCAGATTTTAATAATTTACCATGGTTAAAAAGAGCAAAATTATCCGCATATTTTTCGACCTCTAGTAGATTGTGGGTAACAATGATAATAGTGTGTCCTTTATAAGCCAGCTTTTGTAATAATTGCCACTGTTTTTCACGACGTACAGGATCAACATCGTTGGTTGGTTCGTCAAGAAGCATGATATCAGCAGAGCCTATTAATGCCATCGCAAAAGATGTAAGCCGTTTTAGACCTCCTGAAAGATTCTTCCCTTGTTTATCACGGTATTCTACTATTTCTAGATCTGCTAGAAGGTAATCAATTTCTTTTTGGAGTTCTGAGGTGCTTAACCCTCTCATTCTTCCAATCATCTCTAAATTTTGCTCAACAGTTAACTTGTCAAGTGGTGCATACTGTTGTGACATATAACTCATCATTGTTCGAGCTTGTTTACGGTTATGTATAAAAGAAATATCTCCATAGTGAACATCTCCCTGATCAGGCTTAATAAAGCCAATCATTTGCTTTAAAAGGGTTGATTTACCAGCACCATTATGTCCTAAAAAAGCTGTGATTTTTGCAGCTTCTATCTCTAAGAAGATATGGTTATTAGCAAAATGTTGTTTATCAAATGATTTTGTTAGATTTTCAATGGTGAGCGTCTTAAAGGTCATAATTTTATTTCTCCGTATTGAGAAAAGATTTCCCAGCATACTTCATTTTTGATAGGGTTATTGTATAATAACCTTAAGAGAGTCTTATGATTATGTCATAATTGACCATTTTAACGTTATAATTAACATACAGAAATGAGTGAGGAGGTTTTCAATGTTGAAAGTTGCTATTTGTGATGACTCTGATAGAGATGCTAGCCGATTAGAACATTATTTACTTTCTTATGATAAATTTCCTCTAGAAACAAAACTTTATACAAATCCACAAAAACTCTTAAATCAGCTGACGCCAGACATCCACTGTGTCTTTTTGGATATTAATATGCCAGGAATCAATGGAATTGACGTAGCACAGAAGATTAGAAAATTTAATCCTTTCATTCCTATTATTTTTGTGACAAGTTATCGTGATTATATGGAGCAAGTCTTCGAAGTTCAGACTTTTGACTATATCGTAAAACCGATAGAACCTCAAAAGTTAACGAAGGTATTGGATCGTATTTTGCGTTTTTTGGATATAGGCCAAGCACTTTTTACCTTCTCATTTGGTAAACACAATTATTCTGTCCCTTCGAGCGATATTGTATTTTTTGAAAAAGATAAACGTTCAGTATTTATATACACAAAGACAGGTACCTACAAGTCTCTACTAAAAACAAAAGAGATTTTGGAAAAACTCCCTAATTATTTTATTCAAATTCATGCTTCCTATATTTTAAACCCCAAATACATCAAAGACTTTGATTCAAAAACAGTTACTATTTTACTAAATGTGGCTGAAGAACACCTACTCCCAATTAGTAGAAAGTTTCAGTTTTCTTTTAAAGAAAAGTATTACAGCTATCTCAGTGAAAGGCATTTTTAATGTTAGTAGGATTACGAATAATCAGTATCTTGTACGATTTATTTCTAGCAAGTATTTTATTTTATAGACCATTCTCTAAAATCAATATGAAAAAGAAGCCTTTAATAGCCCTTTTTTTCATATTGATTTTTCATGGGGGACTCGTGTTCCTATTCTCTGAAAGTCGTATTTTTTTGGTCAGTAATCTCCTTCTAAACATTTTAGAATACTATCTAATCGGCCTCAATTTTGATTATCCTATTCGCCAGTCTTCCTTTTGGATTCTTTTACAAACTAGTCTAAGTTTGTTAGCAGGGGCCGTCCTAAACCAAGGAATCCAACTCATTTTACCTTTAGGGGAACTATCAAAAAATTTAGAAGCTATTAGTTTGTATCTCGGAATAAGTTTCTTCTTGTCTACAGGAATAACTCTTATTTTACGAAAGCTTCTTCTGTCCCATCAAAGGCTTCGTATTGCTACTTCTAAGGGGAACTGGCTTTATCAGTTTATCGTGCCTCTTTTATCTATTTTCTTTGCATTTACAATATCTGCTATTCAAGGAGGGGTATTTGGAGCAGATTACCTTTCAATCATTTCTCTCTCATCTCTCATTGTATTAACACTCTCCTCTCTTTATTTTAATCTGTACCTTGCTCGTCAACAGCAGCAATATTACCAAAACCAATTGGAAAAAGAACAGTTACAGTTCCAAGTTCGGGAAATACAACAATCTCAAGAAGAGTATCAACGTCTCCAAAGCCTTCGGCATGACTTAAAAAATAAACATTTGACTCTTTTATCGCTTTTAGAGAAAAATCCTGAAGAGGCAAAAGATTATCTTTATTCATTAATAGATAGTATAGTAGGTGAACAAACTTTCTACTCTAAAAATCAAACTATTAATTTTTTACTTAACCAAAAACTACATCATTTAAAAGATGAGATAAAAATGGAAATTGATTGCTTTGTACCACAAGAATTATCTATTCAACCAGATATTTTAGCTGTTATATTAGGAAACTGCCTAGACAATAGTATTGCAGCTTGTCTCAGACTACCAAATAAAGAAAGAAGCTTATCACTCAATATCCGATACTTTCAACAAAATCTTTTTATCAATATTAGAAATAATTTTGATGAAAAAGAAAAATCTACTCGTAAGTCTCGTCAAAAAGATGGCTGGGGGTTGCGAAATATCGATGCTCTTGTTAAAGAATATCAAGGTAATATCAAACGCTTTATAAAAGATGGACAATATCAAATTGAGATTTTATTACCAATAAAAATAGGGACTATTCCGACTAAAGAACTTTAAGTAATTGATGAAAAATGAGTCATAATTAGGTAACGTAAATATTTGAGGTCAAAATCTATATTATATTTATTCATTAATAAACAAGTTGAGTAGCATTAGCTCAACCTGTTTTTTCTATACTCGCATCTTTTTGACTTATGTATTATCTTACAATTTCGCAGCGGCTGCCTCATCTAGGATAAGAGTCACATCTGGATGATTTTGCAAGACACTAGCTGGGACTTCCTCTGTCACCGGACCCTTGGCCATCTTGAAAATGGCATCTGCCTTCTTGTCACCATAGGCAAACAAGATAATCTTCTTAGCAGCCATAATAGAAGCAATTCCCATCGAAATAGCCTTCGTAGGGACTTGATCACGACTGGCAAAGAAACGACTATTGGCTTCAATGGTGCTATCAGTCAAGTCAACCACATGAGTTTGACTATCAAAAGGCGTACCTGGCTCATTAAATCCAATGTGCCCATTACTTCCGATTCCTAGGATTTGCAAGTCAATGACATGGTGTGCCAAGACGTCATCGTAATCCTTAGCCGCCTGCTCCAAGTCCTCAGCCATGCCGTCAGGCAAGAAGCTCTCCTTAAATGGCTTGGCATCAAAGAGTTGAGCCTTCATAAAGGCATGGTAGCTCTGCTCATGGTCTGGTGCTAGTCCGACGTACTCATCCAAATTGACGCTGTAAAGCTCTGAAAAATCCACGTCACTCTCAACCATCTCTTGGTAAAGAGCGATAGGTGAACTACCTGTCGCCAAGCCCAAGGTTTGAGCACCCGCTGCAAGGCTCTCTTTAAGAAGATCAAAGGCAACTTGGCCTCCCTCAACTTGATTCTTAACTAAAATCTTTTTCATTCTATTCACCTCGATATTGGTATATACCATTTTCTTTATTATCTCTTTTTTTAACCTTTTTGTCAAGCGCTTTCACTCAACTCCTTTAATGACTGTCATCCTATATCGTGCTATAATAAAAAGGCTGAAAATTTTTAAACGAGGAAACAAATGAATACAAACGATTTTGATTTTGAACTACCAGAGAAACTAATTGCCCAAACCCCATTGGAACAACGTGATGCCTCTAAACTCTTGGTCATTGATCCTGTAACCAAGGAAATGACTGATACCCACTTCGACCACATCATTGACCAGCTTAACCCTGGCGATGCCTTGGTCATGAACAATACGCGCGTGCTTCCTGCCCGTCTCTACGGTGAAAAGCCTGATACCCACGGCCATGTGGAATTTCTCCTTTTGAAAAATACCCAAGGGGATCAATGGGAAGTTTTAGCCAAACCAGCCAAACGCCTTAAAGTAGGTGCTAAAGTCAGTTTTGGTGATGGACGCTTGACCGCCACTGTTACTGAGGAACTAGATCACGGTGGACGAATCGTAGAATTTAGCTACGATGGTATCTTCCTTGAGGTTTTGGAAAGTTTGGGTGAGATGCCATTGCCACCTTATATCCATGAAAAATTGGAAGACCGCGACCGTTACCAAACAGTCTATGCCAAGGAAAATGGCTCTGCCGCTGCTCCAACAGCTGGTCTCCATTTCACTCCTGAATTACTTCAAAAGATTGAAGCCAAAGGCGTAAAATTGGTCTACCTCACCCTTCACGTTGGACTAGGAACCTTCCGACCTGTTTCTGTTGAGAATGTTGACGAACATGAGATGCACTCTGAGTTTTACACTCTCAGCCAAGAAGCTGCCGATACCCTCAATAGTGTCAAAGCTGCTGGAGGTCGCATTGTTGCTGTTGGAACAACCTCTATCCGAACACTAGAAACAATCGGCAATAAATACGATGGCAAACTCCAAGCCGACTCAGGCTGGACCAATATCTTTATCAAACCAGGCTACCAATTCACAGTCGTAGATGCCTTCTCAACCAACTTCCACCTTCCAAAATCAACCTTGGTGATGTTGGTTTCAGCCTTTGCTGGCCGTGAATTCGTCCTTGATGCCTATAAACACGCCGTCCAAGAGCGCTACCGCTTCTTCAGTTTCGGAGATGCCATGTTCGTCACACGACGTGCTGAGAAATAATATTGATTTTGAGACTTTTCCCTATAGGAGAAGTCTCTTTTATTGATCTCCACATTCAGAAAAAATCCACCAGTTATGAACTGATGGATTTTTTGTTTATTTCTCCGCAAACTGGCTATTATACAAGTCGTAATAGAAACCTTTGTCTGCAAGGAGGGATTCATGGTTTCCTTGTTCGATGATTTGACCATCTTTAAGGACCAAAATCTTGTCTGCTTCTTGGATAGTTGATAAACGGTGAGCGATGACAAAGCTTGTTCGACCTTGCATAAGGGTCTTCATGGCCTTTTGAATCAAGAGTTCCAGACGGGTATCAACTGATGAAGTTGCCTCGTCCAAAATCAAGATTTTTGGATCAGCCAAAAGCGCACGGGCAATGGTCAAAAGCTGCTTTTGTCCCAGTGAAATGTTGCTAGATTCCTGGTTCATTTCCATGTTATAACCGCCAGGCAAGGTACGGATAAAATGGTCCACATTGGCAGCCTTAGCAGCTTCAACGATTTCTTCGTCAGTTGCCTCAAGATTACCAAAGCGAAGATTTTCTTTGATAGTTCCCTCATATAGCCAAGCATCCTGAAGCACCATACCAAACTGTTTACGATAATCTTGACGTGACAGGTGACGAATATCATGACCATCCACTGAAATAGAACCAGCCGTCACATCATAAAAACGCATGAGGAGGTTGATAATGGTTGATTTTCCAGCACCGGTAGGACCGACAATTGCCACCATTTCACCAGGATTGACTTCAAGATTAAAGTCACGAATCAGAGGTTTATCGGCAACATACTGGAAGTCTACATGCTTAAAGCTAACTTGACCAGTCAAGTCTCCTTCAAGTACTTCAGTGACATCATTCGCCTCGTCTGGTTCATCCATCAGTTGGAAAATACGGTCCAAAGAAGATTTAGCACTCTGCAATTGTCCAGCCAACTGAGTCAAGTTCTGAATGGGTTGGTTAATCTGCCAAACATACTGAACAAAGGCCTGCATGTTACCAATCGTCAAACGACCAGCCAAAACTTGCAAACCACCAAGAACAGCAACAATCAGATAGGTCAAGTCAGATAAACCATTAAGGACAGGCATCATGAGTCCTGAAATGAAATTGGCCTTAAAACCTACCTTCTGAAGGTCTTCCGTGATTTCTTTAAAGTCGTCCAAAGACCTATCCTCACGGCCAAATAGCTTAAGAACGTTGAAACCAGTCAGATTTTCCTGAACAAAACCGTTAAGGGCACCTAGGGCATCAGCCTGCTGCTTAAAATAGGGCTGAGACTTACTCATGATAAAGCGAGCACCAAAGAAAGTAATGGGAATAGTGATGACAACTATAGCTCCCAATTGAAGATTAAGATAAAGCACTGTCCCGATAACCAAGGCCAAAGTGAAGACCGCATTAACTACCTGCAAAAAGGACTGCTGCAAGGCATTCGAAACTGTCTCGACGTCACTGGTAAAGCGTCCCAAAAGGTCCCCAAATTGATGCTTGTCAAAGTATGACACTGAGGTACGATTGATTTTCTCAGTCATCTCATTACGCATATCCTGAACCGTTGCCTGCACGGCATTGGTCATAAAATAGTTGGAATAGTAAGAAGCCAACTCATAAATAAGACCACGCAAGAGATAAAAGATCAGAACTACACCAACATAGGAAACGTTGATATGAGCACCTTCCACACCCTTGAACATGTCCAGTGTATTTTTAGTCAGTTCCGTAATGGCTAATCCAATCACCACAGGTTCGAGAACACTCATGATGACACTAACAATTTTCAGGAAAATAGCTAGGTAAAGTGGCAAACGATAGGCCTGCAAGTATGACCAAAGACGGCCAAAACTTGAGGAATGAGTTGTTTTCTTTTTATTATTCTTCATTTTGACCTCCTTCTAATCTTCTGTAAGACTCTTTTGATTCAATTGAGAATTGGCAATTTCACGATAAATCTCATTGCTTTCCATGAGTTCTTCGTGACGGCCACGACCAACGATTTCACCCTTATCCAGAACGATAATCTGGTCAGCATCCATGATAGTTCCCACACGTTGAGCCACGATCAAGACTGTCGCATCCTGAGTCACTTCTTTCAGACGGCGGCGCAAGGTCGCATCTGTCTTGTAGTCCAAGGCAGAGAAGGAATCATCAAAGATGTAGAGGTCAGGACGTTTAACCACTGCACGTGCAATTGACAAACGCTGCTTCTGTCCCCCAGAAAGGTTGCTGCCACCCTCAGCCAAGTGAGAATCATAGCGTTCTTCCTTGCTTTCGATAAATTCCTTGGCTTGAGCCACATCCGTAGCTTGATTCAATTCTTCATGACTGGCATTTTCCTTACCATAACGAATATTTTCACCGATGGTTCCTGTAAAGAGCAGGGCTTTTTGTGGAATAAAGCCAATCTTACGACGAAGAGCCTTAAGATTATAGTCACGAATATCCACACCATCAACAAGAATGCGTCCAAGTGTTACATCATAAAAGCGTGGAATCAACTGCACAAGTGATGATTTCCCTGAACCCGTAGATCCAATAAAGGCAATGGTTTCACCGGGTTTAGCTTTGAAAGAAATATTGTGTAGGACAGGACTCTCAGTTTCACCAGGATAAGCAAAGGTCACATTGTCAAACTCCAAATATCCCTTAGTCTCAGTCTCTGTCACTCCATCTTCATTTGGATTGATAGAAATAGGCATGTCCATAATTTCCTGCAGACGCTCACTAGATACCGCCGTACGAGGATACATGGTAAAGAGGTTGGCTAGGAAAAGGAAAGACAATAGCGCATGGAAACTGTACTCAATAAAGGCAACCAAATCCCCGATTGCCAAAGTCCCAGAACCCAGTGGCTCGAGGGCAAACCAAACAATAGCCACAATCATGGCGATGATGATTTGCACAAAAAGTGGCTCAGTCAAACCAGTTAATTTAAAGAGTTTGTTTGAATTATCCGCATAGACAGCGTTTTCAGAAGCAAACTTCTTCTCTTGAAAATCTTCTCTAGCGAAAGCTCGAATGACACGAAGTCCAGTCAGATTTTCACGAGCGTACTGGTTAATCTTATCGAGAGTTGCCTGTTGTTTCTCAGAAAGCGGACGCGTTTTTACCGCCACATACCAGACTACTACGGCTAGGAAAGGCAAGGAGATTGCCACAATCCAAGCCAAAGATGGACTTGTCGTCAAAATCAAGAAGACACTGGAAACCATCATCAGAGGAGTAATGACACCCATCTTAAGAATCTGTTCTGCAAATTGCATGAGAACAAAAGCATCAGATGTAATACGAGTTACCAAAGAAGATACCCCAATCTGCTCGTACTCATGGTGGGAATACTCCTGAAGCTTAGCGTAAATGTCATTACGCATGACCTGCACCATGGTAGTAGTCAATTTACCAACCGCATAGGACAGAAGTATACGACCAACAATCCCAGTCAAAACTACACCAAACATGACCCAAGCATAAGCGTAAAGCTTATCAACATCACCACGGTTTATTCCCTCATCAATCATTCTGGCAAGAACCGTCGGCAGACCCAGGTTAGCAATAACAAATAAAATAGCCGCCGTAAAATTCATTGCTAGCCACTTAGGATAACGTCTGAGATAAGACCAAATATAAGCCATAAATTTCTCCTTTTCTTTTTAACATTTACCATGCCTTTAGGATTTTTATAGTTATTTACAACCACCAAAGCCGAAAAAGACACAGAAAAAGGGCGTGACAAGCACGCACATTACCTACATTCTAACAAATGAAAATATTAAAAGCAATAGAAAAAACCAGAGCTTATGCCCTGGTTTTCTTTATTAAGCGACTTGATATGTTCACGGATAAAAAGAGGTTCACCAAGTTCCTGCTCCAAATCTTTTAACTGACGACTGAGTGTCGGCTAAGTAATCATCAGCTTCTCAGCTGCCTTGGAGATACTCCCCTCCTCAGCAATAGTAATAAAATAACGAAGCACTCTTAACTCCATGCCATCCTCCTAATTTTCCTCATAAGATTTAAACGGTTGATTCTTCTCAGGATATCGGTCTGGTGTAATGGCGAGTCCCATTTGCTCTTTTTCGTGATATAACTCTTTCATAAGCGACCACATCATCAACACTAGTACTATAGAAAATGGAAAAGCGACAATAATGAGCGTATTTTGTAAAGCTGTCAATCCACCAGAAAACATGAGTGCAATAGCAATCAAGGCCAGCATGACACCCCAAATCACCTTTTTACGATTACTTGGATTTAGATTGCCATCTTCAGACAACATGGCCAAAACATAGGTGGCAGAATCCGCCGAGGTCACAAAGAAGGTTAAAACTAAAATAATTGCCAGGAGTGAAAGGACACTTCCCAGAGGATATTCATTAAAAGAGGCAAAAAGAATTTCTTCTGTGGCAAAACGTATCAAATTAACCCCCGAATCTTGTAGTGAAGTAGATAAGGTACCAAAAGCAGAAAACCAGATAAAACTAAGGACTGTTGGTGCCAAAAGCACTACTGTCAAAAATTCGCGAATAGTCCGACCTTTTGAGATACGGGCAATAAAGACGCCCACAAAAGGTGACCAGGAAATCCACCATGCCCAGTAAAAAATGGTCCATTGGTTAATCCAAGCCCGCTTGGTCTCATCAAAAGCCGCCGCCCGAAAACTCATACGGAAGAAGTTTTGAAAATAAAGGCCGATAGAGTCTGTCATGGTGTCAAATATCTTAACCGTTGGCCCCAAAACTATGACTCCAGCAAGCAAGACAATAGCTAAAATCAAGTTTGTATTAGATAGGATTTTAACACCCTTTCCTAAACCTGATAAGGCAGAAATAAGAAAAAGAATTGTCGCAATGATGATAATGATGACTTGCACAAGACTATTATTAGGAATACCAAAGACATAGGAGAGACCACCATTGATTTGTGAGGCACCAAAGCCGAGCGTTGTCGCTACCCCAATCACTGTCGCAATAATGGTGATGGTATCGATAATGGTTGCTATTGGTCCGTCCGCATATTTTCCAAAAAGAGGCTTAAAGACGACTGAGAGCTGATATTTCTCCCGTTTACGAAAGCCAAAATAAGCCAAAGACAATCCCACCAGGGCATAGACCGCCCAAGCATGAAATCCCCAGTGAAAAAAAGTAAAACGAAAAGCATCTGCGAGAGCATCCGCACTGCCTATTTCTGCATTGGGCGTCGAGATAGCAAAGTGACTCAAAGGCTCTGCTGCCCCATAAAAGACCAGACCAATCCCCATTCCAGCAGAAAACATCATGGCAATCCATGACGTCGTCGAATGCTCTGGCCGACTCGTGGGATTACCCAAGCGAATCTGCCCTATCGGACTTACAATTAAAAAGACACAAAAAATTAAAATCCCCGTAACCAATAACAAGTAAAACCAGCCAACACTAGTTGTTAAGAGATTTTTTAAGTAAGAACTAATATTTTGAAACTGCTGGGGAACAAAGAGCCCTAACAAGACTAAAATAAATATGATGACGAGTGAAAGCTGAAAAACTTTTGTTATTTTAGAATGCTTCACCATTTTACCTCCTTATGTGTTCTTAGTTATAAAAAGTTTTTGAGAAAACTTAAAATTCTATATGGTTTCATTGTAACACAATTGTTTAATTTATACATATAACAACCGAATACATCCAACATATTCGCACCGTATTCTTCAAATATTTGACTAATCTTTTGAGAAAGAGATCCCTTTTTCTTTTGCAATATTCTTGATTTTAGCTTTGAAACTATTAGCATTTGAAAATTTCACGACAAGACCTCCACATATGATTGTAGTTTTTCGGTTACTTTAAATAGTTGTGCATAGTGATACAACTTGGCATAATCAACAGCTCCTTTTTTAAAGTGAGCTTGAAAAGCTGGAGCAATAACTTGAATATCGACATGATAAGCTGTTCTCAAACACTCCACTAATGTTCGTTCCATATCATATCCTGAGATAAACTGTCCAGCCTGTCGCTCCAGTCTAATAATACCGATTTCATGATACTTTCTAGCGACAATTGGCTTGACACCAGCTTCTTTCATTGGCCTCGTATTTGTCCCGAAAGGAAAAGTCATCACAGGCTCAAATGGAATGGTAAGGGACAGACCATGTAACCAAAGTGCTGTTTCTAAGGAATAAATTCCTTTTGGAAAACGGTACTGTAAACTAAAATAGTCATCGATATAGGTATCTGGCAGATGATAGATACCTCTTTCAATTGATTCCACTTTCCCTTTTGAGACTAATTGATTCAGTTGTTGATAAGAAAAGTTAAGCTCTTCCATATCACGAAAAGTTATTACTCCATGATTATTTTTAATATAATTATAAACGGGTTTCTCTAACAAATCCATATCACCACCTCCAAAACAATATGCTAACAAATCAAGTCATTGTTAGCATATCCTTTTTTATTTCGTCGTATACGCAAAACTCAAGTTACTATCCACTCCAGATAATTTACGGAAGGTATAGTTTGGATTGCCATTGTAATTGGTTTCGGAGATAAGGAATGAGCCATTTGGGTAGAGTTTTTCGACGAAAGCCACATGTCCGTATTCTGCTGGTGTGCCATGTCCTCCTCCCGCAAAGGAAATAATAGCTCCTGCTTGTGGACTTGTCCCTGTCTCCCCACCGAGACTTGCGGCTGTTCGTACCCAATCTTGGCCATTGCCCATGGTACTGATAATTGGAATCTTCTCACCGTTTTTTCCTTTGAGTTTTAGACCCAGTTGGTTAATACGGGCTGCGACTCCCCAAGTACATTGGCCGTAAGCGTAACCCATACCATCACCACCTCCTGGAATAGAGTTTTCAAAAAGGTCTCCTCGTACAGCTTCAAGTGCTTTTAGATCACTTTGTGCTGTCCCGCCGTTGGGTTGACTAAAGCCTTTTTCAATTTGGTAATACCACTCACTGGCTCGTGTCTGACGTTCAAGTAGTTTATCACCACTATTTCCTTCCCAGTAAATGAGAAAGAGTTGGGCGATATTTTGCAAGATTGGTACTAGACTCATATTCCAAGAGCTAACTGTTGAGGTTTATTCGGCGAAGTCTGGGATTTCTCCGACATTAGCAAACTCATCCAAATAGCTTCTAACATGGATAGGCAGTTGCCCTTTAAAGTCCACATCAGCCTGTCTGGTCAAAGTGGAGAAAACCATAGAGAAAAATAAAGCAGATAGAAAACGAAAGGTAGTATCATTATCTGGAATAACAAGATAGACCATAGTCTTCTGAGTGCCCCACGTTTTCAAGTCCATAGAGTCTTTTTGCGTCAAATCAATCACCGATTGGATATTAAAAAGGGTAAACTTCGCTGTTGTGACCGCAATCACCAAATCCAACGTCTTATCCTTATAGTATTGAAAATCTGCCCAGTTTCTCATGGTAAAGTTCTCGTGACCGTATTTTTTAGCGTAATCTTCAAACAAGACTTTTGGGAGTTTATAATAACGCTCTGATGTCTGAAATTGATTAGCAGTAATACATTTCATGATTATCCCTCCGAGACTAAAATTCCAAAATTCCCGAATTCATCAAATCAGATTAAACCTGTTTGTTCCATTTCATTTACCAGTTGAGTTGCTTTTAGATTATCAACTCCCATGATGGTCATGATATGGCTTTTCACGATTTGACGTGATGACTGTTCTTCCTTTTGCATAATTACCTCCGAAACGCAAAAAAAAGGGTAGACACTAGATTGTCTACCCCCGAAAGTTTATTAAAACAAAAATCCTGCCAAAGAATTTTTGGCAGGAAACCAAATCAATTTATCAGTTTCTCATAATCGCTTATCGTAAAAAAAAACCAGAGCTTATGCCCTGGTTTTCTTTATTAAGCGACTTGAGTCGTTACCTTATTATTTAAGAGTAACTGAAGCTCCAGCTTCTTCAAGTTTAGCTTTAAGTTCTTCAGCTTCAGCTGCAGCAACACCTTCTTTAAGAACTGATGGTGCACCGTCAACGATAGCTTTAGCTTCTTTAAGACCTTCGCCTGTGATTTCACGTACAACTTTGATAACGCCAACTTTTTTGTCGCCTGCAGATGTCAATTCAACGTCGAATGAATCTTTAGCAGCACCAGCGTCAGCAGCACCAGCTGCAGCAGCAGCTACAGGAGCAGCAGCAGTTACGCCAAACTCTTCTTCGATAGCTTTTACAAGGTCGTTCAATTCAAGGATTGAAGCTTCTTTAATTTCAGCAATAATGTTTTCAATGTTCAATGCCATTGTGATTTCCTCCAAATGTGTTTTTTAATATAATTTTTTAAACGTAGCTTAGGCTACGAGTTGTGAAGATGGGCTTACGCAGCACCGTCTTCTTTGCTTTCTGCAACCGCTTTGACAGCGTATGCAACGTTGCGCACTGGCGCTTGAAGTACAGAAAGGAGCATAGAAAGCATACCTTCTTTGTTTGGAAGTGATGCAAGAGCGTTGATTTCTTCGACTGAAGTGAACGCGCCGTCAACAACACCACCTTTGATTTCAAGAGCTTCTGCGTCTTTAGCAAATTCGCTAATAACTTTCGCTGGTGCGATAACATCTTCGTTTGAGAATGCTACTGCAGATGGACCAACGAAGAGTCCTTTAAGGTCTTCAAGACCTGCTTCTTCAGCTGCACGAGTCAAGATTGAGTTTTTGATAACTTTAAATTCAACGCCTGATTCACGAAGATTACGACGAAGAACTGTATCTTGGTCAACTGTAAGTCCACGAGAGTCAACAACAACGATAGATGCTGCAGCTTTCATTTTCTCAGCGACAATCGCAACCTGTTCAGCTTTCTTAGCAATAATAGCTTCACTCATTAGTAGTTTTACCTCCGTTTTTATTTTTGGGCTAGGCACAAAAAAATCGTACCTAAACCTAGACACGAAAGTACAATACGTTCCAAAAAATAGTTACGTTTTGTGCCTCGGTTGGATGTTTATGAGTTTAACTCCCCAACTGTCTTAGGTCAGTTTTTCAAACCTCATTTATAATATCATGACCTAAATCAGACGTCAAGAAAAAAATGCAAATTTTTTTATTTTTTTTGAAAAGCATAAAACCTCTCAAAATCCAAAGATTTCAAGAGGTCATTTCTAATCGTATCTAAGGGCTTCGATAGGATCGAGTTTTGAAGCTTTATTAGCCGGTAGGAGACCAAAGATAATCCCTACAGCTGCTGAGAAGGCTATGCTTCCCATGGCTACACCAAGAGAAACCGTCGCTTTAAGATTCATAGCACTTCCAATCGGCCCAACAACTAGGGCAGCAAAACCTAGACCAATCAGACCACCCAAGATGGTCAGAACCATGGATTCAATCAAAAACTGAGTCAAGATTTTACGGCGTGTGGCTCCTAAAGCCTTACGAAGACCAATCTCTCGTGTCCGCTCAGTTACCGAAACTAGCATGATATTCATAACACCGATTCCACCAACTAAGAGTGAAATCCCAGCAATAGCTCCGACAACGGTAGTAATGGTTCCAAAGATTGTGTTCACCTGATCTAAGGTCGAGCTCATATCTGCTGCCTTGTACTCCCCGTTATCATCTTGGGCCAACTGGGTCAAGCGTTTGGCAGCATCCTTAGCAACACTGCTACTATTTTTCACATCAGTCACATGGAAAAAAATCTGACCAATAGCATCAGTGTTATTTTCAGCTGCTAACTGGGTATTGGCCACAAGAGCTGTTCCAATTTCACCATAGGCACCGATTGCTGTGTCTTTATTCTTATAAACACCAATCACACGATAATCATTTTTCCCAATAGTAACCACTTGGTTAAGGGCATCCTCATTCGTCTCAAAGAGTTTTTTAGCCACCATCTGATCAATGACAATGACTCGTGAAAAGTTTTTGTAGTCATTGTCTTGCAAGGAACGTCCTGTCAACATCTCTAACTTTTTAGCTTTAAAGTAGCCCTGGCTGGCACCTGTGATATTAACATTCTTCACAGTCTTTTTCTGGAGGGAGATAGAGGAAGTTAGGCTGTTGGTCACAAAATAACTATCGATACCAGGCGTCTGCCTAGCCACTTGCTCCAACCAAACTTCTTTAACCGGTTTGGTCGGATGTGACAGGTCCGCATAGGCAGGATCTAGCTCCTCACCCTTGGCTTCATAGTAGACTTGAACGGTATCCTTATCACCGGTCACACTATCGGTAACACTCTGACGCATCCCATTTCCTAGACCCATGATAAGTACTACCGCAGCAACACCAATGATAATCCCCAACATGGTCAGGAAGGACCGCATCTTGTGAGAACGAATAGAACTAAGAGCAAATTTCCAATTTTCCATTCTTACCTCCTAGTCTATCCGAACGCTGTCCGTTGTGTCTTGGGTGATTTCCCCATCACGGATGACAATCTTACGTCGGGCATAATCCGCAATCTCAGGTTCATGGGTAACCATGACAATGGTCTTTCCTTCACGGTTTAGCTGGGTTAAGAGATCCATAATCTGGGTTCCTGTCTTGGTATCAAGTGCACCTGTAGGTTCATCCGCCAAAATGATTGCCGGATCGTTAGACAGTGCACGCGCAATAGCCACCCTCTGCTTCTGACCACCAGATAGCTCTGATGGCAAATGATGGCTACGGTCTGACAAGCCAACTTTTTCCAAGAATTGTTGTGCCCTTTGCTTACGTTCACGTGGAGATTTCCCCGCATAAATCAAGGGAAGCTCTACGTTCTTTTGGGCACTTAACTTTGGCAAGAGAAAAAACTGCTGAAAGATAAAGCCAATCTGGTCATTTCTTACCTTGGCCAGGCGGTTTTCAGAGAGATTAGCCACATCCTCGCCCTCGAGTTGATAGGAACCTGTAGTCGGTTGATCAAGAAGTCCAATAATATTCATGAGGGTTGATTTCCCTGAACCAGAAGGACCCATGATTGCCACGAAGTCACCTTCTTCAACTGATAAGTCAATTCCCTTAAGGACCTGCAAGGACTCCTGACCATTTTTGAAAGACTTGGTGATGCCTTTTAAGACCATAAGAGCTGGCTTAGTCACTAGACTTCACCTCTTCTCCACTAGTCTCTTTTGATTTTTTGCTATCGGCATCCGTCACATCCTTTAGGGTCTCACCATCCTTGAAGAATTTTTCGGCCTTGGTGATAACCTTTTGGCCTTCTTTTAGTCCTGAGGCAATTTCTTGCTGCTTAGCATCTGCATTACCAAGTTTAACCTTGACCTGCTTGATTTTTTGACTCTCCTCATCGTAAACCCAGACGTAGTTGTCAGATCCTTTCTTGGTCACAGCAGTTACTGGAACTAACAGGGCATCATCATCTTTGGTCACTTCAAGAGATACATTGAAGCCTTGCTTGAGCTTACCAATTGGGCTGGTCAATTGAACCTTGTATTCATACTGAGAACCTGTCTGTCCTGAATTGCTAGATGTACCCGCTGACTGACTGGCATTTTGCTTAGGATAATTGGAAACATAGCTGACTTTCCCTGTCCAAGTTTGATCTGGGTATACTTTGGAAGTAATCTTAACCTTTTGACCTACTGAAATATTTGGAATGTCATATTCTGTTAAGGTCCCTTGAATCTCAAATTGGCCTTCACTGGTCACATGTACTAGGGTCTGGCTCTCTTTTGAAGCAGGGTCCACAGAGTCCGCAACCTCTACGACTGTTCCATTAACATCTGAAACAATGACCGTTTGGTTGAGGACGTCTTGTGCCTTTTCTAGCTCTGAGGCTGCGTTAGCAACGGCATCATTATAATCTTGCAAGGTTTGGTAATTACTTGCCTCGGTTTGCTGACGCTGTTGAGGGCTAACGGTAGTCGTCAAATCATCCTCATCCGAATCACTATTTGTTTGTGCTGAAGCCGCAGGAGCTGTTCCATACTGTTGGAAATAATTACGGTCACGAACTGCCTTATTATAGGCACGACTAGCCGTATCATAAGCCGCTTGGGCTGAGGTGCTGTCATATTGGACCAATTGCTGACCAATGCTAACTTCCTCACCAACAGAGACTGTCACAGTGGCATTGCGTCCAATAGTATTGTCAAAATAAACGTACTGTTCCGATTCAGCCTTCACCATGCCAGTCAGAAGGGTGGACGAGGCTAGTTGCCCCTTAGTTACCTTACTCGCTGTAGGGGACTCGGAAGCCTTATCATCTTTGCCACCACCTGCAAAAAGGTTAAAGCCTAGTACCAAAAGGACAAGGAAGCCAATTCCTCCAATGATCCAAACTCTTTTTTTATTTTTAAATAACTTTGGACTGATTTTCTTTCGCATAAGTCTCTCTTTTCTTTTGTATCATATAAATAAAACAATTGTAATACTTTTAACTTTCAGTGTCAATGGCCTTCGCTTAAATCCATGACACCATAGTGCAGCTTTTGATTGGGGCGAATCTGACGTTCAAACCCAAGTTCCTCAAAAACGGTATCTCGAAAATGCGCCTTGATGATAATTTTTTCTCGTGCGACACGCTTAGCCTCATTTAACCATTCTTCTGTCAGACGGCTGCCATTGGCCAAAGGTTTGATAGCTTGTAGATTTTCCGATTCCTTGATAGTCTCTGAAAACATAGGATCTACATAGACGATATCAAAAGAGTGGTCAGCCTGAGACTTCAAAAAGGATAAGCTATCGCTCTTAATGGTCTTAATAGACCGCATCGCTTTTTCAAGTTGCTTGTCATCTGTCTGATAAGTGGCCAGACCACGAGAAACCACCTGAAAAATCACTTCTTGACTCTCAAGGGCAGTCACCTTATTTCCCGCTGCCGCCATAACTAAACTATCGGAAGCCAGACCCATGGTCGTGTCGAGAATAGACTTGCTAGACGAACCCAAAAGATTGACTAGAGCATCGTGTGGCGCCTTGATCCGAAGAACTGCTGTATCTGGATGAAAGGACAGCTCACTGCCATCCGCATTGACAAAAGACAATCTGTCCTTATATAGAAGATAAAAAGCTCCAAATCGCTCTAAACATTTTGCCAAGGATAACTTGCGACGAGGCTGGTAGTCAGCTCCTAGCTCCAGAGCTAATTCTTGGGCACGCGCAATCAAGGTCTCATTTTCACGTAAAGATGTGGTAATAATCATGTTTCTAGTATAGCAGAATCTTAGGAAACAAAACCATAGTCTTAGCTTTCATTTTAATTTGATAGCTTACATTTGTGTAAGAAAAAAGCCCCAGCAAGGCTGAGACTCAGAACATAATTAAACTATTTTTAAATATGAAATAGATTTCGCGAACCTAGTAAGCTTATACCGAGACTTTTCGCAGTGATATAACGTCTGAAACGATTAGTTTCAGGCGTTCGGAAGTTTTGAGACTTTCGGCTCAAAACTTAGTCATGGAACTTCGCAGAAGGTCGCTGACGTCCGCCATCACTTAAGAAAAGTCTCAAAAAAAAACTTTGTCTTCAATAAAAAAGCCCCAGCAAGGCTGAGACTTTATTTTGTGATTAGATAGCTTCTGTTGTAAAGCTACGGCTTTCAAGCACACGCACCATAGCATCTGCTGTATCAAGCGCTGTGAAGAGTGGAATTCCTGCTTCAATAGCTGAGCTACGGATAGCTGCTCCGTCTTCGTCATAAGTACGTTTGTTACCAACCGTATTGATAATAGCTTGCGCTTTACCAGTACGAACAAGGGCTGGAATGTCGTTGTCGTTATTTTCACCCAATTTGTTAACAAGCGTTGCGTGAACCCCGTGTTCATTCAAGAACTTAGCTGTTCCCTCAGTTGCGTAGATACCATAACCGATAGCATCGAAGCGACGTGCCAAATCAAGGGCTTCTTCTTTAGTATCATCATGAATAGTAAAGATAACATTACCAAAGGTTGGCAAGTGAAGATAAGATGCTTCAAAAGCTTTGTAGAGCGCTTTTTCAAGAGTCGCATCTGTCCCCATAACTTCACCAGTTGATTTCATTTCAGGTCCAAGGAGGCTATCTACCTTAGCCAATTTTGTGAATGAGAAGACTGGTGCTTTGACATGGACATGGTTACTTTCTGGGTAAAGACCATCTTTGTAACCTTGCTCAGCCAATGATTTACCAAGAATCAAGTTTGTAGCAACTTGAGCCATTGGGATATCAGTCACCTTAGACAAGAATGGTACGGTACGGCTGGCACGTGGGTTAACCTCGATAACATAGACCGTTTCATCCTTAATAACGAACTGAATGTTCATCATACCGATACAGTTAAGACCAATAGCCAAGCGTTTAGTGTAGTCAGCGATAGTCTCTTGGATTTTCTTAGAAAGGGTTTGTGGTGGGTAAACTGCCATTGAGTCCCCTGAGTGAACCCCTGCACGCTCGATGTGTTCCATAATACCTGGAATCAAGACATCCTTACCATCAGAGATGGCATCCACTTCACACTCACGTCCGATGATATAGCTATCAACAAGGACTGGGTGGTCTGGACTTGCCTTAACGGCTGTACGCATGTAAGAACGAAGGTCATCTTCATTTTCAACGATTTCCATGGCACGTCCACCCAAAACGTATGACGGACGAACAAGAACTGGGAAGCCAATCTTACGAGCTGCTTCAACCGCTTCTTCTTCATTTGTCGCTGTTTGTCCTGGTGGTTGTGGAATGTCTAGGTCTTTAAGGGCTTGTTCAAAGAGGTCACGGTCTTCGGCACGGTCAAGGTCAGCAACCTGTGTACCCAAAATTTTCACACCAGCTTTAGACAATGGCTCTGCCAAGTTGATGGCTGTTTGTCCACCAAACTGAACCACGACACCCTTAGGTTGTTCCAATTCGATAACGTTCATCACGTCTTCGAAAGTCAATGGTTCGAAGTAAAGTTTATCTGAAACTGAGAAGTCTGTTGAAACTGTCTCAGGGTTAGAGTTCATGATGATAGCTTCGTAACCTGCAGCCTGGATAGCTTTTACAGAGTGAACTGTCGCATAGTCGAACTCAACCCCTTGTCCAATACGGATAGGACCTGAACCAAGAACGATGACAGATTCTTTATCAGATTTGATTGATTCATTTTCCCACTCGTAAGTTGAATAGAAATATGGTGTTGATGACTCAAATTCAGCCGCACAGGTATCGACCATCTTGTAAACAGGAACAATGTTATTTTCCAAACGTGTCGCACGAACTTGGTCGGCTGTTTGATTCCAAAGATCAGCAATCTTACGATCAGAGAAACCGTTACGTTTAGCTTCTTTCAAAACTTCAACATCGCCTACGTGAGTAGCCAATTCTTGTTCTAATTCAAAGATATGGAGCAATTTGTCAAGGAAGAAGATATCAATCTTAGTCAACTCTGACAATTCTTCAATAGTATATCCACGACGGATGGCTTCAGAAAGGTAGAAGAGACGGTCGTCTTGAGCTTTGACAATCTTTTCAACCAAGGCGTCGTCTGTGACGTCCGCAAGCTCAGACATTTCATTGTGGTAAACACCGATTTCAAGTGAACGGCAGGCTTTAAGAAGTGACTCTTCGATGTTACGACCGATAGCCATAACTTCACCTGTTGCTTTCATTTGAGTACCAAGGCGACGTTCACCGTGTTCAAATTTATCAAATGGGAAACGTGGAATCTTAGCAACCACATAGTCAAGAGCTGGTTCAAACATAGCATAAGTTGTACCAGTGACTGGGTTAATCATTTCATCAAGTGTCAAACCAACAGCGATCTTGGCTGCCAATTTGGCGATTGGGTAACCAGTTGCTTTTGAGGCAAGGGCTGATGAACGTGATACACGTGGGTTTACTTCGATAACATAGTACTTGAAGCTATTAGGGTCAAGAGCCAACTGTACGTTACAACCACCCTCAATTTTAAGGGCACGGATAATCTTCAAGCTGGCATCACGAAGCATTTGGTTTTCAATATCTGACAAGGTTTGTGTTGGGGCAAATACGATTGAGTCCCCTGTGTGGATACCAACTGGGTCAAAGTTTTCCATGTTACATACCACAAGAGCATTGTCTGCGGCATCACGCATAACTTCATATTCGATTTCCTTGAAACCAGCGATAGAACGCTCAATCAAACATTGTGTTACTGGTGACAATTTCAAGCCATTTTCAGCGATTTCACGAAGTTCTTCTTCGTTGGCACACATACCACCACCAGTACCACCAAGGGTAAAGGCTGGACGAACGATAACTGGGTAGCCAATCTCTGTCGCAAAGGCAACTGCTTCTTCAACTGTATTGACGATTTCAGATTCTGGAATAGGTTGTTCCAAATCTTCCATCAATTGTTTGAAGAGGTCACGGTCTTCGGCTTGGTCAATGGCAGACAATTTTGTTCCCAAAAGCTCTACTCCGAGTTCTTCAAGAATACCAGCTTTTGACAATTCCATTGCCATGTTCAAACCAGTTTGTCCCCCAAGTGTTGGCAAGAGGGCATCAGGACGCTCTTTACGAAGAATACGTGTGACAAATTCAAGCGTAATTGGTTCAATGTAAACCTTATCTGCGATTTCTTTATCAGTCATGATTGTCGCAGGGTTAGAGTTGACAAGGACAACACTGTAACCTTCTTCTTTCAAGGCCAAGCAGGCTTGCGTACCAGCGTAGTCGAACTCAGCAGCCTGACCAATGATGATAGGACCAGACCCGATAACCATAATTTTTTTAATATCAGAACGTTTAGGCATAATTTATGATACAAAGCCCGTTAAGGACCCAGTGAAAATAGGAAACGTGACGACGACGCCCAAGCGTCTAGTCACCGTTTATCTTTTTCACACAGTCCTTAGGGCGTGTTCACTTCCGTGAACCTGTATCTTCTCCTTTCTATTTGACAACTCTCTGGTTGTCATTAAATAAGGTAGTAGACTGGGGAGAACAAGAGTCACACCCCACTATAGTCACTAGACAGTTGCAATTAACGACGTGCTTTTTCAGCTTGGAAAGCATCAATCAATTCCAAGAACTCATCAAAGAGATAGCTAGCATCGTGTGGACCAGGTGCTGCATCTGGGTGGAATTGCACTGAGAATGCAGGGAAGTCACGGTGACGAACACCTTCAACTGACTTATCGTTAATTTCTTCGTGTGTTACCATGAGGCAATCTGGAAGTGACTCACGGTCAATGGCATAACCATGGTTTTGGCTGGTGAAATCAACACGACCAGTCGCAATTTCACGAACCGCATGGTTAAATCCACGGTGACCAAACTTCATCTTGTAGGCCTTGGCACCATTCGCCAAACTAAACAATTGGTGACCCATACAAATACCAAAAATTGGAATTTTACCTTGGATGCCACGAATCATATCAAGTGCATACGGTACATCTTCAGGGTTACCTGGACCATTTGACAACATCACACCATCTGGATTAAGGTGGAGAATTTCTTCAGCAGTGATATCATGTGGCACAACAGTCACGTTACAATCACGTTTTGAAAACTCACGCAAGATAGAGTGCTTGAGACCAAAGTCAACCAAAACGATATTTTTACCAACACCTGGTGCTGGGTAGGCTGTCTTAGTTGATACCTGCTCAATATTATTCGTTGGCAAAACAGTCGCACGCAATTGATCTTGCAAGTGCTCGATACTGTCACCAGGGCTGGCCAAAGTGGCTTTCATGGTACCGTGTTGACGGATAATCTTAGTCAAGGCACGTGTATCAATACCAGAGATACCAGGGATGTTTTTCGCCTTCAAAAACTCATCCAAGGTCATTTGGTTACGCCAGTTGCTGGCACGACGGCTAGCCTCTGACACAACGACACCCTTAGTCGTTGGCTTAATTGACTCATAGTCGTCACGGTTAACACCGTAGTTACCAACAAGTGGATAAGTAAAAGTCAAAATTTGACCATTGTAAGACTGGTCTGTGATAGATTCTTGATAACCTGTCATACCAGTATTAAAGACGATTTCACCCGTCACATCCACATCAGCACCGAAGGCCTGACCTTCAAAAATAGTGCCGTCTTCCAAAATAAGTAAACGTTTTGCCATTATAGTAAATTGTTCCTTTCACTAAGATACAAAGGGCGTTAAACATCTGAATGAAAAGCAAATCCAACAGAGAAGCTCCAGCCTCTAGGAAGATTTGTCTCTTTTCAAAGATTTAGCCCATGTTCTTTTTCGTCTGATTCTCTCAGGAATCGGTTAACGTTGTTTACGCTTTGCCATTTAAAATAGCTTCAATAATTGCCATACGGACAAAGACCCCGTTTTGCATCTGAGCAACGATACGAGCCTTAGGTGCTTCAACCAGACTATCAGCAATCTCCACATCACGATTAACCGGAGCAGGGTGCATGATAATCGCCTGATCAGCTAACTTGGCATAACGTTCTTCAGTCAAACCATAGAGAGCATGGTAGTCTTCTTTTGAAAATCCTTTGTCATCCCCATGACGCTCGTGCTGAACACGAAGCAACATGAGAACATCCAAGTCCTCAATGACGTCGTCAATGGCCACATGCTGACCATAAACATCAAACTCATTCGAGTACCACTCTGCAGGACCAGCAAAATAAAGCTGAGCTCCCAAACGCTTGAGAATCTGCATATTTGACTTAGCGACACGCGAATGCGTAATATCACCTGCAATACAAATCTTAAGATTTTCAAAGGTTCCAAACTCTTCGTAAATGGTCATCAAGTCAAGCAAACACTGACTTGGGTGTTGCCCTGAACCATCACCACCATTGACAATAGAGGTCTGAATAGTTCTACTATCAATCAACTGCTTGTAGTAATCGACTTCCGAGTGGCGGACCACACAGATGTCCACGCCCAAAGCAGACATGGTTAAGATCGTATCATAGAGGGTCTCACCCTTGTTCACCGAGCTAGTTCCAGCATCGAACTCAATCACATCCAGGCCAAGTTTTTTCTCAGCTACCTCGAAGGACTTGTGTGTTCGTGTTGAATTTTCAAAAAAGAGATTGGCAGCGAAATACTGTCGATCCAGCTGGAAATCAGCTCTGCCATTTTTAAAATCTCCACCTCGACGAATCAGGCCCAAGACCTCTTCATTCGTGAGGGTTTCCATTGTCACCAAATGTTTCAGTGACACTTTTCCATCTGCAATCGCCATAGTTTTTCCTTTTAAATTGATTGACTAATCTTTGCTACCTTTTTTAGGATCTGGCAAAATTTGGTAAAGCAAGATACCAAGAATGGTTGAACTTGCCACACCCGTAATTTGAAGACCACCAAGGTCAATCATCAAACCACCGATACCAGATACCAAGATAACACTAGCAATCAAGAGATTCTTTTTATTATCAAAATCAATCTTATGTTCAACTAAAATTTTCAAACCGCTAGCAGCGATAACCCCAAAGAGGGCAATAGATAATCCGCCCAATACAGGAGTTGGAATAGAATGCAAGAGTGCTGATAGCTTACCAATAAAGCTCATCAAGACCGCAATCACTGCTGCGCCCGCAATAACGTAAACTGAGTAGACCTTACTGAGGGCCATAACCCCAATATTTTCACCATAAGAAGTTACCGGAGGAGCTCCAAAGAACCCAGCGATAATCTGTGCCAAACCATCACCAGTAAGGGTGTGGTCAAGTCCTGGATCTTTGAAGTAGTCACGCTCAGTCAAACTGTTTAGAACCATGACGTGACCAAAGTGTTCGGTCATCGTCACAAAGGCAATCGGAGCCATGGTCAAAATCGCACTTGGATAGAGCTTAAAGCTATAATCCACAAATGGAATATCAAAGTTTGGAACTTGAATCCAATGTGCCGCCGCTACCTCTGAGAAATTGATAAAACTATGTCCTGTCAGCAAACCAAGAACCGCTGAGAAAATATAGCCCACAATTAAACCAAGCAAAATTGGGATGACACCGACAATCTTCTTGCCATACATGTTAAAGAGGATAACCGCAAAGAGAGTGACCATCGAAATCAATAGAGCATAGATACTATAGCTTTTATTTAAAGTTGTCGCATCATTGACTGCATTGGCTGCAAGGTTCAAACCAATCACCATGATAATGGGACCAACCACGATTGGTGGAAGGACCTTATCAATCCAGTCTTTACCCGCATACTTAACAATCAGAGCCACAAGCAAGTAAACCAAACCACCAGCCATGGCACCTTGAGCGACCGCTGCAATTCCATCAGTCTTCATAAGTGTCTGCATAGCCGCAATATAGGCAAAGCTAGACCCCATGTAAGCTGGAATTTTGTACTTGGTCACCGTCAAGTGAGCCAAAGTTCCCAAACCAGATGAGAAAAGAGCAATAGCGGGATCAATCCCAACCAAAATCGGCACAAGCACCGTCGCACCAAACATGGCAAACAAGTGCTGGAATGACAAACCAACCAATAAACCAGGTTTTGGCATATCATTCACATCATATTTTACGTTATTCACGATATCAAAGGACTCCTTAAATTAAGATACAAAGGGACGCTTTGGCTTAGCCAAACATTTCTGTAGAAAAATAGGAAGTCGACACCGCACTCCCAAGAGTGCTAGGAGACTTATCTTTTTTCCTAAGAAATGAGTCCCGTGTTCAATTAACAAGATACAAAGGGCGTTTCACCCTATCTGTCAGCCAACTTAGCTTGGGTCAATAATGTTGACGCTATCTTTGCCATCAACTTCTGCGACCAAAACTTCAATTTCTTCTGACTCACTAGTTGGGATATTTTTACCAACATAGTCCGCACGGATTGGCAATTCACGGTGACCACGGTCAACCAAAACAGCCAAACCAACACGCGCTGGACGCCCATGGCTAACGATATTATCAATAGCTGCACGAATCGTACGACCTGTGTAAAGCACATCATCCACAAGGATAACATCTGTACCATCAATTTCAATAGGGAAAACAGATGTGTCTTGCTCAGCCTTAACATCATCACGGAAAGCCTTAGTGTCAAGCTCAATCAATGGCACATCAAGGTTTTCCAACTGTTTCAAGCGCTCTTGAATACGCTGTGCAATATAAACACCACGTGTCTTAATACCAGCCAAGACAATCTTGTCGAGATTTTTGTTACGTTCAATAATCTCATAAGTGATACGTGTAATGGCACGTTTCATGGTTACGTCATCGACGATCTCTTTTTTCTTCATAAAAAGAACCTTTCTAAATACAAAAAAATCCCCTCGAAAACAAGGAGATACACAAAAATATGAGTACAGTTCACCCGTACACTTCTCATGGCTCCTTGCCTGCCTCTCTGGACAGTGATTAAAGGACTTATTTAATTAGGTAAATTATAGCAAATTTCAGACTCTTTTACAAGAAAAAAACGGACACCTCTACCAAGAAAGACTATCCGTTTAATAACTGTTAAGCTTCTCTCAACTTCTCCAAGGTTTCCTTGAAAATAGCAGGGTCTTCCGCTGTAAATTCGACCAATTCTCCAGTCGTAGGATGCGTGAACCCAAGGGTCTTAGCATGTAGAAATTGTCCATGGCCCTTGAGGGTCTTGCGTGGCCCATAAAGAGGATCGCCCGCCACCGGGTGACCGATATAAGCCATGTGCACACGAATCTGGTGTGTGCGACCTGTTTCCAGCTGCAACTCTACCAAAGTATAGTTGCCAAAACGTTCAAGAACGGTAAATCGTGTTACTGCAGGTTTTCCTTTAGCTGTGACTGCCTGCTTCTTGCGGTCCTTGTCCGAACGCCCAATCGGAGCCTCAATCACGCCTCGATCGTTAGGCAAATTGCCATGCACGATAGCCACATACTTACGAAGGGACTTCTTATCCTTAAGCTCAGCCGCCAAAGCATTGTGGGCCTTATCATTCTTAGCAATCATAAGGAGACCAGACGTGTCCTTGTCAATACGGTGGACAATCCCTGGACGAACCACACCATTAATAGACGAGAGGTCCTTGACATGATACATCAAGGCATTGACCAAGGTACCAGACGTGTGACCAGCTGATGGATGGACAACCATGCCTTGAGGCTTGTTGACCACTGCCACATCCGCATCTTCGTAGATAATATCCAAAGGAATATCTTCAGCCTTGTATTCCAAGACCTCTTCTTCTGGCAATTCATAGGTGATGACATCACCCTCTTTAACCGCATACTTGGCCTTTGCCGACTTACCATTAACCAAGACCGTTCCAGCCTTAATCGCTTCATTAGCCTGACTACGTGACAATTCTGTCAAATCTGCCAAAGCCTTGTCCAGACGGTTTCCCGCCTCTTTAATGATGACTTCCATTTTCCTCTTTCCATAAGATTAAAATCAAGAGCAGTACGCCCACCGTTAGGTAGGAGTCTGCCACGTTAAATATTGCAAAATCAATAAAATCAAGCTGAACCATATCAACCACGTAACCCAAGTGCACACGGTCAATAAAGTTACCAATACCACCTGAGATAATCAAAACCAAAGATAGCACCAACCAAAGACTCTTCTGGTAATTTTTAACCAGATAAACCAGAGCCGCACCAATCACTAGAACCGTCAAAATCACAAAGAAATATTTCTGATCCTGTAAAATCGAAAAGGCAGCACCACGGTTCTGTAGATAGGTCAAGCTGAAAAGTCCAGGGATCGCCTTGATAACTTGGTTAAGGGCAATATTTGCCACAACCCAATGCTTGACCCACTGATCCAAACCAATCAGAGCTAGAATAGCCAAAGGAATCGCAACCTTACGCATAAATCCTCCTATGGTTTATATGTATCAAAGTAGTCAAACATAACATTGACAAACTTGAGAGCACAAGACGACAAGTTAATACCCTTACGACGGACATAAACCATCTTGTTATCCAAATTATCCTCAAGCGGAATCACCGTAATCCCATTCACACTTTGTGCATCCAAGAAGCCAGACCCCGTCGCATAAGCATCCGTACGTTCCAAGATACCGTTCAAAGTCGCACGGTCTGTCACGTTAAACATAAGAGACGAATCTGACGTATCCACAAAGTTCTCAGAATAGTAAAGGTACTCGTCCTTCTCCTGAGTGAAACGCACCGTAGGCAAGGCCGCCAAGTCCTCCATGACCAGACTTTCTTTTTTAGCCAGAGGATGCCCCTTACGGAGATAAATGTGCGTCTTAAACGGAATCAAATCAATAGCCTCAAGCCCAAGCTTGTCCATATTTTGCTGGATTCCCTTGCTATTTTGACGATTCAAATAGATAATCCCAATCTCACTGTGTCCCTTGGCTACCTCATCCAAAATCTGAATGGTCGTAGACTCAAAGATACGGAAATCCTTGTAATCAGGGTAACGCTCTGAAAAAGTCGTAATCAAAGGTGGCAAAAAGTCATAGTGCTGGCTGGCAATCGAATACTGGTTACCCTTTTCAGAAGCATTGAGATAGCGATTTTCAAAACTATCAAAACTGCGTACCACCTCAAGCGCACGCTCATAAAAGGTCATACCCTGACTGGTCAAGACAGCCCCCGTCGTTGTACGGGTGAAAATTTGAAAATTCAGCTCCTGCTCCAAATCCTTGATAGCCACTGATAGGCTAGGCTGGCTCACAAAGAGCTTGCTGGCTGCCTCACGGAAGGTTCCGCTGTTGGCAATGGCTACGACATAACGTAGTTGTTGTATGTTCATGTGTGACACTTCTTTCTTGAAAAATCAATCAATGCTATTATACCAGATTTTATCCTCTTTTGTTGATACTAAAAAGCTCAGGCACCCCTGAGCTTGAATTCATTAAAAAGTAGTCTTATTCGTCTGATTTGTCTGTCAAGAAGTACTCGTTTTCACGTTTGTCATAGTCGAAGGTCAAACGAACAGCATCTACCTTACCACTTTCTGGATTATAATCACGGTAGCTAAGACTCACTGACTGAGTGAGATCGCCTTGTTCAGTTTGTGTCATTTCATGATAAGTGAAGCTAGCCTCTGGGTGTTTTTCAACCACCTCAGAAAGTCGTGTCCCCTTAAGCAAATCAGCTTGTGTACCTACAGACAACTTTTCATAGTCATCTTTTGTCCAGTTGCTATGATAGTCATCGACTTCTTTGACCTTATCATAGTCGAAGGTTGCTGAGGCAGATTTCAAAACATAGACATCGTCTTTTTTCTCAAAAGTCAAACGAACATAGTTGTTTCCATCTGTGTTTTCTTTTCTATAGGTAAGGTCTAGCAAATCTGGTTTATCTTCCTCGTAAGCATCACTATACTCGGCATCAGTCGCCTTACCGTGAGTATCCAAAACCTCGTCCAATGTCAAAGTACCAACCTTCAACTCCTTAAACTGATCCTCGGTCCAGTCAAACTTATAATTCTCATCTATGTACAGATAAGCTCTATCGTGACCGTCACTTTGGAACTGCTCAGCATGGTTCATGACATATTTCACCGCTTGATAACCTGCTCCAGCAAGCGAAGTCATGAAGAAGATGATTGACATGACTAGGGCAATAATAGATAGCGCCTTACGTGTTGACTTCAGACTCAAAACCAAAGTCACAATAGCTAGAATGATAAGGAAGAAAGCAAGGAAAGTAAAGACAAAACCGAAAGGAAGCGTCCAAGACAAAATGACGAATAGAATCCCCAAAACTAGGATAATAATCGGCAAAGCAATATTAACAAAAGCATTGTTCTTGGTTACCTTTGGTTTGTAATAAGGGTTTTCCAAAGGTATCTGACTTGCCTTTGGTGCTTCTTCTTGCTCTTTCTCCATATTCAACTCAGGCATTGGCTTAGGAGCTTCCTCCTCTAATGCCACCTGAGCCTCGTCTGGTTGCGTATCTGCTACTGAGTCAGCTGTCACCTCTTCAGTAGCTTCAGAACTATCCACCTGCTGAGCCTCAACCTGCTCAGACACTGGGGCACTTGGTTCCTCCGAAGCAATGACAAACCCCTCTTTCTTAGCTTCCATAAACTCCTCAGGACTTGGTTTACGTCCATTGACGTCCTCAAAGTGACGCACCCATTCTTCTCTAGTTGCCATAGCTGACTCCTTTATCTCTTTTTCTTTATTTTATCATACTTTAATCTGGTCTTATGAAAATAAGGTCGGATATAAGAGAGAATTTTTTGAGACTACCTTAGGCGCTTAAGCGACAAGCCATCTCATGAAAATAGACGAAAGAAGAAAAGAAACTGCACCTAAAAGTAAGATTTTTTCGATCACACTTTTTGGGGCAGTTCAATATTAGTAAGAGTAGTTTTTTATATTTAAATGTATAGTTATGTATCTAGTCTTTTTTAATCTCCAAACTAAGCTTATAAAAACTATAAAGGCTATAAGCAATTGCAATGACCCCCAAGAAACCAAAGTATACATTATCCTTTAAACTCTTCATATAAATTCCAATGATTATAAAGAGAAAGGTATTGATCAAAATGACTAATTTTTTATTTTCTATCTTGCCTATTTTAAGTACTAATAGTCTAATAATAAGTATCGATGGAGAGAATAAAACGGCAATGATTGTAAGTAAAATATTTTTTCTGCTAATTAAATTAGCTTTAATGTCTTTTTGAGATTCTTTTTCAATATTCATCTCTTTGAATAATAAATCCAGTGAAACATTATCAGGTTCACTTTTTCCTAATTCCCATTTAGAAATCGTCTGACGAGTAACAAATACTTTATCTGCAAGTTCTTGCTGAGTCATACCTGTTTTAATTCTATATTCTTTAATCAACGTAGCAATGTCCATTTTAATACCCCTAGCTTATTTCTATTCTTTGATAAAAGGCTCTGCTAACAAAATTGCTATTACTATTATATAGAGAGGATGTTTATAAATAAAGTAAGTAGCAACGAGTAATAGAAACAATAACATTCTCGTAACCCACGGATATCTGTTTGATAAACTGACCAATAAATTAACTAAAGGTTTCAGTATCAACCCCATTAATCCAAAAGTAAGCACCTATATAAAATTAGTTTTGTTTTTCTTAATAAATTGTAACATTAAGAATACCTCCTCAGATTTGTTACTTTAAATTTATCAAGACCCATGACTAAAAGCACGCAACGAATAGTAAAATATGCGCAACGTCCTTAGAAACTAGGATGCAACGCTCCAAGTCATTACGCAACGAGGAGAATAGTACCTCTTAAAAGTACGAAATGGTAGTACATTAGAACCTAAAGGCAGTAAAATTTTACAATACTACAAAAGACATGGCAATAGAGAAGAAATAAATAACAATTGAAGTGATAAACAAGCCAATAAATCGTTTCCAGCTCCCTTTTTGATTGAGCTTGTCTACAGTTTCCTTAGTGACAAGAGACTGGCTTTGCTCGAATGTATAATTTAAGAATTTCAATAGCTTTCTCCTTCTATCAAGAAAAAACAGGAAGGTTTCCCCTCCTGTCCCTTAATTAATCCTCATCTGGACCTGATTTATAAGTAAGGTAGAATGTATCTTCACCTTCTTTGGTATCAAATGACAAGTAAACACTCTTGAGTTTGCCATCTTCAGCCTTATAATCACTATAAGAAATAGTCATTTCTTTTGTGAATTCACCTTGACGAGATGTTGAAATCGTGTATTCTGCACTTGAAGCTTTAGGGTGATCCTTAACGACATCTTCAAGTTTCGTACCATTTGATGGATCAGTGTAATCACCCTTATTGAGAGCATCAAACTGTTCTTTTGTCCAATCAGATTTATAAGATTTATCAACTTCTACCTTATCTTGAGGGAATCTACCTGAAGCATATGACAAGATAAATGTACCGTCATATTGTTTCTTAAAGTTTAGGTAGACACTCTCGCCATAGTCTTTACCAGAGTATGTCAACTTCAACTCATCACCTGACACCTCAGCATCTGACGCCTTGCCGTATGTTTTAACGATTGATTTAACAGTGTCTTTACCTGCTTTCAACTTCTTGAACTTAGATTCATTCCAATCAAATTTAGCATTTTTGTCAATGTAGTCGTTGACATCAGTACTATCACCTTTTGAGTCTGATTTTGAATCGCTGTCGTCATCTTTCTTGTCAGCGTCATCGTCGTCTTTATCAGCAACCTTTGATGTCTTGCTTGAGCTTGTGTTGTTGTTGCTAGCATTTTGAGAGATTTGGAAAATCAAACCACCAATAGACACAAAGAGCATGAGACCAGCAACGCCTGTTGCAATGATTGAAAGCAATTTCTTGCTTGATTTAAGGCTAAAAACAAGCGAAACAACTGCTACTGCAACTGCGAGGACTGTCAAGATGATGAAGACCCAAGCAGGACTTACAAACCACGCCAAAATTGCAAAGATTACTGAAAGTGCAATCGCAACGATTGGCAAGATAAGATTGAAAAGAGGGTTATCTGCTGAGCCAGCTGCTGCTGGATTAGGAACTGTTCCAAATCCTTGAGCTGAAGAGATAGGTGCCTTTTCAAACATGCTTGAATCAAATTGTGGTGTTGGTTGTTGCACAGGTGCTTCTGAGAAAGATTCTGCACCAAATGGTGATTCACTACTTGCTTGTTCTGCGACAGCATCTTCAGCTGTTTCAGCCACATCTGCGATATCATCTTGTTCTGTGACTTCTTCAGCGACAGGTTCATTAGCTGGTGCTTCTACAGATGCTGCTTGAGCAGCCAAAGCACTTGTATCAAAGTCAGCTGCTTTAGCATCCAAAAATTCTTGGGGGCTAGGCTTACGCCCGTGTACCGACTCAAAGAGTTCAGCCCATTCTGCTTTAGTTGACATAAAAATCTCCTTTTTTCAAGAAATCCAAACAAGAGGTCACTTCAGCTTAGCGAAGTTTTCTATAGTTAGGATTTAGACACCTATCTCTGATAAGAGCAAGTAGCATGCGTCCCTTCAAAAGCCAGGCATAGCCTAAGGCAACCTTTTCCCTCTATCTAGTCCCATTGTTCATTTTCTTGTTGATAATCCCATTCTACCATATTTAAAGACCCCTGTTAACCGTTTCCCAAAAGGTTTTTTTCTGCTACAATAGTAGGTATAATGCACCAAAGGAGTTATATATGAAAAACATTAAAAAGTACATTCCATTAATTATTGTACTTGTTATCGCAGGCCTAGGTTTTGCCTTTCGTGAGAACATCGCACGCGCCGTTCGTGGAGATGCTTATGTTGATAATAAGATATTCACTAAACAATTAGAAAAAGCCCAAAAATCTGGAAAAGATGCCTTTCCACAGTTGTCAGACAAGGTTGGTAAGGACGAAGCTGAAGTTATCCTCCACACTTCAAAGGGTGATATCACAGTCAAACTCTTCCCTACACTTGCTCCAAAGGCTTCTGAAAACTTCTTGAAACATGCCAAGGACAAATACTATGATGGTCTTACCTTCCATCGTGTCATCAAGGACTTCATGATTCAAAGTGGTGATCCTAAGGGTGACGGTACTGGCGGAGAATCTATCTGGAAGAAAGGTTTCGCTGTTGAGCCTACACCATTCCTCTACAACATCCGTGGCGCACTTGCTATGGCCAATACTGGTGCTAAGAATTCAAACGGCAGCCAATTCTACATTGTTCAAAACAAGGACGATCAAAGCAAGCAACTAGGAAATGCTGGCTATCCAAAACCTATCGTTGACGCCTACAAAAAAGGTGGTTACCCAGCTGGTGATACCAAATACACTGTCTTTGGACAAGTCATCAAAGGCATGGATGTTGTTGATACCATCGCTAACCTTGAAGTCGATGACAACAGCAAACCAAAAGAGAATGTAACGGTTAATTCCGTTGAAGTCGTTAAAGACTACAAATTCAAATAAACAAAAATCCGAGAAGTTGATTCTCGGATTTCTTTTTTATTTAACAGCAGTGAGGAGATAGTCACCAGTGTTAACACGAGCTTCTTTAGTCGTTAAGACATCATCAAAGTCAGCTGTATTGGTCACAATGACTGGCGTGATGACTGGTAATTTAGCCTCTCGAATAGTTGCTAGGTCAAATTCGATAAGTTTTTGTCCTGCTTCTACAACTTCACCTGCCTCCACATAGGTCTTGAAGCCTTTACCAGCAAGAGAAACAGTGTCCATACCAATATGAATGAGAAGCTCTGCACCATTTTCAGTTGTCAAACCAATCGCATGACCAGTAGGGAAGACTAAATTAACAGTTGCCTTAGCTGGTGCGACAACTACCCCATCAGTAGGGTCAATAGCGATTCCTTTACCCATAGCTCCTGAGGCAAAGACTTGGTCAGGAACTTGGTCAAGTGGGACAACATTCCCGATAAGTGGGCTCGCAATAATTTCTTGTTGAATTTCCTTAGGAGCAGGTGCAGCTTCTTCAGCTTTTTCCTCAACCTTAGCTGCTCCACCACCGTAAAGAGTTGGTACTGGTGCAAAGAGTTGGATAAGGAAGGATACAAGAGCACCCACAATGGCAATAATAATTGCAAGAGTGACTTTGCTAAGACTACCATCAGGACCAATCAAAGTTGGGAAGACGAAGATACCCATAGCACCTGCTGAATACATTGGAATATTGAATCCCATCATCGCAGCTCCAAGGAACCCTGAAACTACACATGAGATATAGAATGGTACTTTCATTGGAAGGGTCACCCCATAGATAGCAGGTTCTGTAACCCCAAAGATTGATGAAATGAAGGCCGGCATAGAGATGGTACGCACTTTGTCTTCTTTTGTCTTAAGCATGATAGCTCCTAGAACCCCTGTTTGAGTGAAACATGGAAGAAGAGCGGCAAGCAAAATCGTAGAATGACCTTTAGTCGTAACTTCAAGGATACCAAGTGGAACAAGTGCCCAGTGCATACCAAACATAACAAGAATTTGCCAGAGAACACCAAGGACAAAACCGTAAACGACTGGACTGAATCCCATAATTGCTTGGAACACATTAGTCAATAGGTCTGAGAAGCTATTAGCAAGCGGACCTACAACCAAGAAAGTCAATGGCACTGTAATCAGTAATGTAAAGAAGGGTACCACAAAGACTTTAATGACATCAGGAGTAATCTTGGTAAAGAATTTTTGAATGTAGGAAGCCACCCAAATTGCCAAGATAGAAGGCATTACAGTTGAGAGGTAACCCCCTGCAGGAAGCGTAAACGGAATAACCCCTAGAACATGACCTTGACCTGCCTTTTGAAGAGTTGTCACTAGCGTAGCAATATCAGGATAAACAAGTGCTCCTGCAATCGCAATAGCTGTAAACTCATTAACCTTGAAACGACGAGCTGAAGTCAAGGCAATCAAGATTGGCAAGAACTGGAAGAAACCATCCCCCGCCGCATTAAGGATGACATACATAGGACTTGTCGCAGCTGACAGGCCACATGCTGCCATGATAGCGACTACCCCTTTGATAATCCCGGCTGCAGCCAATGGACCAAGGAAAGGTTGGAAAATACTTGATACCAAAGATACAAAGCGGTCAAAGAGATTTCCCTTTGGTGCATCCCCCTCATCAAGATCAAGACTTCCACCTGCTGGAAGACCTCCAACTTGGAGAACCTCCGCATAAACATCAGGCACATGGTTACCGATAACTACCTGATATTGTCCACCTGCCTTAACAACAGTAACAACTCCGTCACGGTTCTTAAGGTAGTCATCATCTGCTTTAGATTCATCTTTCAAATCAAAGCGCAAACGTGTCACACAGTGTTTCAAGCTATTGACATTTTCCTTGCCACCAACGTGTTTGAGAATGTCCTCAGCTAATTCAGTATATTTAGCCATAAGGGCTCCTTTCTATTTCTAGGATTCTAGTCTTTTTAAGGCTATTTCAACGAAAAAAACCTAAATAAATACCAAGAACCAATTGAGATGAGCATACACTACTCCCATTAGTTTTTCGTATTTATCTAGGTTTTGCCTGCTGACCAGTAACAATCCTTTTGCTATGGTTCTATCTTATCAGAGTTCAAATATTTTTTGTTTTTGAAGGTAAAATCTTGACCAAGATTATAAGTCATGATAAACTGTTGTTAGTTTATAAACTAACAAAAAGAGAGTTACACGATGAAAACAAGAGCAATTATTGAATTTAAAGACACATACGCTAGCATGGAATGCCACGAGCTTGGTTACCAAACCAAGGAAACTGCCTTGGCTATTATTTCTCCTACTGGACATATTCTATCAAGTACACCGCTTTTCAGAAAGGCATATGGTTCGAACACTGCTCACATCGACCAGCTTCCTTTCAATATAGATAATCTCAGTATCACAGCAAAAGGTCTCAGTAAGAAAGCCAAAGCCAACTTGGAAGATTGGATTGCCCATACTATCATTCTTCCAATGGACTATGATAAGTACTTTACTAAGCATCAAGAACTTTTGCACCTCCTAGCAGAATCACCTATCGTTGAGTCTGTCCAAGCTTTAACTTATAAGACAGTTAAGATTCATTTTTCCCAAGCCCTCAATGATGAGCATATTCGCCAACTGCAAGGGTTTATTCTTGCTCAAGCAGGTATCTATAGCTATATCGGGACATCTACAGTTTCAGAGCGAAATGCCTACCAGGCTCTTGAATGGGCTAAACTTGATGTTAATGGTCGTTCACACAACGATCATAAGCCTGCTATTTTCCATCGTAGCAAGGGCCTCTTAGGTGGTTTCTTTCACCACGGAAACCAAGAAAGTATTGCATAACTAATAACTGGGACACCTTGTGTCCTTTTTTTGACAATAAAAAACTCACCATAAAGGTGAGCTAAAATGATTTATTTACTGTGTTTCCAGTTACTATAGATACTAAATACGACAATCCAGATGGCTGCCCCAATAGCTCCGACAACTGTTGACTTTTGCAAGAAGAGACAAACAAAGACGAAGATGAAGAAAAGGATAGTCAATGGATTAAGAATCTTGTAGGCTGGCATAAGGAATCCATCTGCCATAAACTCTTGAGATTTGCGGTACTTGAGATGAGCAAGCATGGTCAAGATATAGATGGCAATGTAGACCCCTGATGATGATGCAGTAATCAAAGCGAAGGCATCAGATACACCAGGCAAGACATTGATGAAGGCTGAAACACATACTACAATAGCTGAAACAATGATAGCACATGAAGGAATACCATTACGTGACAAAGTATCTAGCTTCAAAGCTTTCATGACTTTACTATTTGGTGTTTCCTTAGCAATTTGGAAGAGGTGACGACCTGTAGAGTAAAGTGTTGAGTTCAATGATGAAGCCGCTGCTGTCAAGACAACAAAGTTAATGAAGGCTGCTGCCCACTTGATACCAGCCATTTGGAAGACCGTTACGAACGGTGATTCATTAACTGGAAGTTTTTGCCATGGGAAGATAGCCATGATGGCAATGAGGGCACCCACATAGAAGATGACAATACGAATCGGAATCTCCTTGATTGCCTTTGGTAAAACCTTACGTGGATTTGCTGTCTCAGAAGTTGTAATCCCTACAAATTCGATGGCCTGGTAAGCAAAGAAGACCATTTGGAAGGTCATAACAAAGCTTACCCAACCTTTAGGGAACATCTGGAAGCCGTGTGTAATATTGGCAAGGCTAGCATGTCCAGCAGGCGTTTCAAAGTTGGTTGCTACCATGAAGATACCTGTTGCGATAAGAGCTAGAATAGTGACAATCTTGATCATCCCAAACCAAAACTCAACTTCCCCGAAAATCTTAACCGCAATCAGGTTAACCGAACTCAGGATAATCAAGAAGACAATCTGAATCTGCCAGGCAGGCCAACTTGGGAACCAATATTGGACATAAGTTGATACGGCCGTAATTTCTGCCATTCCAAGGAATATCAGTGATACCCAGTAAGACCAACCCGAAAAGAATCCCCAGCCCTTACCAAGGTATTTGGTAATAAAGTTGATAAAAGTGTGCTGGTCAGGATCCATATAGAGCATCTCACCGATCGCTCGCATCATAAGATACATGAAGATACCAGTTAGTATATATACTAAGATAATTGAAGGTCCTGTTAGGGAGAGAGAACGCCCTGCCCCTAGGAAGAGACCTGTACCGATGGTACCAGCGATGGCAATCAGCTGGACGTGACGGTTTTGAAGACCACGTACCATCCCATTCTCAGTCTGGTTGTCGTCGTCTTTATGATGTTGCTTTTGCGACATTTTTTTCACTCCAATTCTATTGAGCACGACTCATTGAATCATGCCATTTTTTAACATAACTTATATTTTACCATTTTTGAAATAATTGGTCAATTTTATACAGAATATTCAGAATTTTATACTTCAAAACAAGGGCTTGGAAAAATTCCAAACCCTTGTTCATCGTTATTATGATTCAGGATCATCAAGGCTACGGCCATGCAAACCTTTTTCACGTTGTATTTGACGTAGTTTTTCAGGTGTCACATCGTTACCCTCTTCGTCAACGACTTTAATTCCTTCGATATGATGTCGAACCGAACGACGATAACCTTCAATGTATTCTTCACGAAGTTTTGCTTGTTCCACTGCTTCTTCTGGAGTCAAACCTTCTGTTTTCTTCTTTTTAGCAAGCTCATTGATACGAGCAATTTTTTTAGGATCCATTCCCTTTCACCTCTATTTTGTGTTCAATTGGTTGAAGGCTGCAACAGCATTAGCTTTAGACACAAGACCTGCAAGAAGGGCCAAACGGTTGTTTTTAACAGCCTCATCTTCTGCCATAACCATAGTATTGTCAAAGAAGGCATCGATGACTGGGCTAAGAGCGAAGAGCTGTGCCAATTTGTCACTTGCTGAACCTGTCAATTCAAGCTCTTCAATCGCTTTAGCAAGGGCTTTTTCTTGGTCGTTTTCAAAGAGACTAGCATCGACTGTCACTGAAGCATCCGCTTTTTCTGCCAAGTTGAAGGCACGAGAAAGTGACTCAACAGCTGACTTATAGCCATCAGCCTTAGCAGCTTCTGAGAGGGCGTCAGCTGCTTCAAGCATATCAGCCACGACAAAGTTTGAACCAGCAAGAACGGCTTCTTTGATATCTTTTGAAGTGCGTCCCATCATCTTGTCCACACGCGCTTTGATGAAGTTGATGACTTCTGCTTGATTGTCATATGAAAGACTATCAAATGAAAGTCCGTAAAGGCTGTCAATCAACTCATCCATAGGGATATGCCAACCAAAAGCATCCAAGATACGAACAATCCCTTGTGTTGCACGACGAAGCGCATAAGGGTCATTTGAACCTGATGGAATCAAGCCAACTGAGAAGAATGAAAGTAGGGTATCCAATTTATCTGCAAGCGCAAGGATAGCACCAACCTTAGTCTCTGGAAGAGCTCCGTCTGCTGAATCAGGAAGGTAGTGCTCACGGATAGCTGTCGCTACCGCAGCATCTTCACCAGCGAGAAGGGCGTATTTTTCACCCATGATTCCTTGCAATTCATCGAACTCTCCGACCATACCAGTCAAGAGGTCAAATTTGTAGATTTCAGCTGCACGAGCTACGGCTGCTGTTTCTTCAGCAGTCAAACCAGCTTGCTCAGCTAGTGACGCTGCAATAACACCCGCACGAGCCATGTGTTCTGAAAGAGAACCGATTTTTTCATGGAAGGTTACGTTAGCCAATTTAGCAACGAGGTCTTCAATCTTAAGTTTTTGGTCTTCACGCCAGAAGAATTCACCATCTTCAAGACGTGCCACCAATACTTTTTCATTTCCTCGGATAACATTTTCCAAGTGCTCAGCGTTACCATTACGGACTGAGATGAAGTTTGGTTTAAGTTTACCATCAAGGTCACGTACAACAAAGTAACGTTGATGTGTTTCCATTGAGGTAACCAAAACTTCTTCTGGAACGTCCAAATATTTAGTGTCAAAACTTCCCATGAAGGCAGTTGGGTATTCGACCAAGTTCAAGACTTCATTCAAAAGGCCTTCTTCGATTTGAACTTGAACACCTTGTTCTGCTTCGATAGCCTTGATTTGCTCACGAATCATATTTTCACGTTCTTTGCTATCCGCAATCACGTAAACGGTACGAAGGTCTTCTTCATAGGAATCCGCATTGGTGATTTCCACTTCGTGTCCAAGGAAACGATGTCCACGACTCACACGACCTGACTTGATGATATCCAAGAAGTCAAGGTCAAGCGCTTCGTCGCCCAAAAGAACTGTCAAGGTGTGAACTGGGCGAATGTATTCAAATGTGTTGTTAGCCCAGTGCATACTGACAGGGAAAGTCAATGAAGCAAGCACTTCTGGAACGCCAACCAAAACTTCTTTAGCAGGTTTTCCAGCTTCGTGTTTAGTAACATAAACGTACTCTTCACCCTTGACTTCACGGAATTCGATATCGTCAACAGTCAAGCCTTTCCCACGGACAAATCCTTGCGCCGCTTTTGAGAAGTTACCTTCTGCATCCAAAGCGATTTTCTTAGAAGGGCCTTTAAAATCTTCGGTCAAATCGGATTGTTGATCAGCCAAACCAATCACACGGACGGCCAAACGACGTGGTGTTGAGAAGGTTTGAATGCTTTCGTATGAGAGACGGTTGTCATCCAAGAAGGCTGCCATTTTCTCCCCGAGTTGTTTTTCACTTGGTGTGACAACGTAGGCTGGCAACTCTTCAAGTCCAAGTTCTACTAATAAGTTTTTTGTCATGTTTTTTCTCCGAAAAATATCTTTTTTTCCAGTTTGCCTTATGTGATTGGCACGCAAGCAACCGACTTCGTCGTTTCATTGCTAAAATTGGAGCCTAAGGTCTCCAATTTTGCCTGGTATCGTTAGTTTCTCTAACGATACCTTTATCACTGCGGCAACTGGTTCTTTAGGATTGCTCGATCAGCCAATCCCATCTAATACGCTCTCGTTATTCTTCCTCTTCTGCTAGGAGTTTGGCGCGTGTGGCTTCGTCAAGAAGTGGGTAACCAAGTTTCTTACGTTCTGCGACGAAGGTTTTGGCTACGACACGGGCCAAGTTACGGATGCGGGCAATGTAACCGGCACGTTCTGTAACAGAAACAGCGCCACGAGCATCTAGCAAGTTAAAAGTATGTGAACATTTCAAAACGTAGTCATAGGCAGGGTGAACAAGACCCAATTCCAAAGCACGTCCTGCTTCTTTTTCAAATTTTTCGAAGTTTTCAAGAAGCATGTCTTGGTCAGAAACTTCAAAGCTGTATTTTGAGTGTTCGTATTCTGGTTGAAGGAAGATTTCCCCGTATTTAACGCCTGGAGCCCACTCAATATCGTAAACAGAATCTACTTCTTGGATGTAAGAAGCCAAACGTTCCAAACCGTAAGTGACCTCAGAAGTTACCGGACCAGTTGCCAATCCACCAACTTGTTGGAAGTAGGTGAACTGAGTGATTTCCATACCGTCAAGCCAAACTTCCCAACCAAGACCAGCTGAACCAGTTGATGGGTTTTCCCAGTTATCTTCAACGAAACGAATATCGTGTTCCAAAGGATTGATGCCCAATTTTTCCAATGACTCAAGGTAGAGCTCTTGGATGTTTGATGGAGAAGGTTTCATAACCACTTGGAATTGGTGGTGTTGGTAAAGGCGGTTTGGGTTTTCCCCGTAACGACCATCTGCTGGACGACGAGATGGCTCTACATAAGCCGCATTCCATGGCTCAGGACCAATGGCACGAAGGAAAGTGTAAGGACTCATAGTTCCCGCACCCTTTTCATTGTCATAAGCCTGCATAAGCATACAACCCTGGTCATTCCAGTATTGTTGCAAAGTAAGGATAATTTCCTGGAAGGTTAGTTTTTTAGACATTATTTACTCCTTTAATTTATATTATCTTTTTAGGTTTATTTATCAAGCAACCAAGAAAAAGCTGGATCCTGAAAAATATGACGTTTGGGAATAGTTTGTAAATTCTGATCGCATTCATCTATTGTACCTAATTTCAAAGCACAGACTTCTGGTATATTTTCTTGAACAGTGAAAATTTGACTATGACAGTTCTGGCAGTAATAACGCTGTTTTCCTGGAGAAGAACTATACGTAACAAGCTTTTCTTTTCCATGCAATACTAGATTTTTACTGCTAACTTTAGCATTAACTGTATAGGCAGACGCAGTTGCTTTCCGACAGAATGAACAGTGGCAGAAAACTAATTCAGATAATTCCTCATCTAGAGTGTAAGTCACTGCTTTACATAAACAAGATCCTTTAAGCATTGTACTCCTTTCTACTTAGGCATTAGATGAATTCAAAAAGAACCGAATTTCAACACCCAAGCCTTGCGACTAGGGGCGTCAGAAACGCGGTTCCACCCTAATTTATTACTTCATTATATTTTACTTTACTCAACTCTTTGCTGAGAGAAAGCGCCATTTGCCTACTTTGCTCTACTTGGCTTCCACTGTCCCAAGCTCGCTAGAAAAACGCTATAAGCCCTTCTTTCTTGTCAGTATTATAGCAGAAATAGAGAAACTTGTAAAATAAAATTCTAATCCTTCTTACTAATCCCCATTTCCTGACGAACATGTGCATGGGAGTCTTCATGGAGAATATCATTATCAAGAATTGAGGCTTCTCGAAGTTGTTCGGCCTTTTTCTTGTCCCGATGGGTCAAGTCTTGATTGGGATCATAAGCTTTCTCAACGATAGACAAGAGATGATTTCGAATTTCCTTTTCCTTACGAATCTTAGCTTTTTTGCGGTAGCTAGCAACAACTAGCACTACCAACATCAGCATTCCCAGATAACCGATAATAGGATACATAACCGCTACCAGTTGACGGAAACCCATGAAGGAAATAGCAAAACCAGCAAGGGCAAATGCAGCCACAAAGAACTTGAAGCGTTTATCACTACCTGCTGAGAAGCGTTTTCCAAGAGCATAGTAGAGACTAAAGACGGTATTAAAAATCAAACCAAAAATCACCAAGGCGTAAAGTGTCGCAAAGATAGGATTCACTTCCTTAGCAATAGCCAACATAGGAACATCCGAGCTAGCAATTTTATCACTGTTAGCAAAGAGGATCAAGGTTGTGACAAAGAAAATCACACCAACCATAAATCCTCCCCAGGCTCCACTCTTTTCGGCTTCATTGATTTTGAGAATAGAGCCACCCATGACAAAGGCCATCGCGATAGCTGACATGACACAAACGGCAAAATAATTAACCACAGACAGCCAAATACTTGGGAAGGGAGATTGGATGGTTTGCGACACCTTATCCATCTCAGCAAAATCCCAGTGACGCCCTAAAACATTGGTCACGAATATCATGACAATCATAACCAAAATCATAGGGGTAAAAACTCCAATAACACCAATGATTTTTTTGAAATCTAGGAAACTCACAAAGATAGTCAGAACTGTACACAGGAAGGCACCTACCCAAATCGGAAAGCCGAACTGTTGGTTTAGGTTAGCCCCTGCCCCCGCTGTCATCACAAAGCCAAACAGGAAACAAGTGATAATCAAAGCGATATCCAAAATACGGTAAATCACAGGATGACTGATTTCTGCCAGGACTACCGAATGATCATCTGAGCGGTAATAACTTCCCAGAGCAATCATGAGTCGCCCAAAGCCAACATGCAAGATTCCTAGAACTATGACACCTATCAGTCCCCAAGCTCCAAAACTAACAAAATACTGTAAGAGGTCCTGTCCTGAAGATACCCCCGCACCAATCATTACACCGACATAGGCCAGGGCAATGCTCCAAATACGTTTTGACATATTACCTCCTGTAAAATACAAAGTATTTCTATTTTACACTACTCTGACACCTTTGTAAAAATCCATAAAAAACAGCACCTTCATAAGAAAGTGCTACTCATACTCTTATTTTTCCCAACCTTTTCGTCCATCAATATAGGTTGCTTGTAAGTCCAAGGAGTCATCTAAGACGATAAAATCAGCTGGTAGACCTGCTTTTAGGCTTCCGCAAATATTTTCAAGCCCAACCGATTTAGCTGGAACACTAGTTGCCATCTGCAGAGCTTGAGCAACCGTCACAAGTCCCCAATCAACCACATGTTTAACACCGTCTTTAAGTTGTAGGATAGATCCAGCTAGGTTACCACCTTCTTTGAGACGGGCGGTACCATTTTCGACGATGACAGGAAGTTCACCCAGCATATAGTCGCCATCAGGACGTCCTCCCGCTGACATACAGTCCGTAATAAGGGCAACTCCTTGAGGTGTCTTTTGCTTGATAAGAACCTTACAAGCTGCAGGGACCACATGATGCCCATCTGCAATCAGCTCACCAATCGTTTCTGGACTATTGAAGGCTGCACCAACCATACCAGGCTCACGGTGTGTAAAGCCACGCATTCCGTTATAGACGTGAACCCAAACGGACGCCCCAGCTTCCACTGCTGCCATGGCTTCTTCATATGTGGCATTGGAATGACCTAGAGCAATCGTTACGCCTTGCTTGGTTGCTTCTTGGATAAATTCAGCTACTCCCTCACGTTCAGGAGCAAGAGCCAATTTAATCAGTTTTCCTTGAGCTGCCTCCTGCCATTCCTTCAGTTGTTCCACACTTGGATTGCCCATGTATTTAGGATTTTGAGCTCCCTTGTAGGTTTCAGTGAAATAAGGTCCTTCAAAGAAGAGCCCTTGAATTTTAGCACCTGTCTCCTTACCAACCGTACTAGCTGTTGTTTGGCAAATAGCCTTCAACTCTTCAAATGGCGCTGTTAGGGCTGTCGGTAAGAAAGAGGTCACACCTGCTGAAAGCAAGGCCTGACTCATGCCTAGAAGACTTTCCTCAGAATTATCCATGACATCATAATCCGCAAATCCATGAATATGAGTATCTACAAGACCCGGAGCAATCTGATAATTACTGTAATCCAGTACTTCTGCACCTTCTGGTGCCTTTTCTGTCCAGTCACCGAAACGACCATCCACAACTGCTAGGTAGCCACCTTCCTTGATTTTATTTTCAAAGTAAAAACGTTTGGCTGAAATATAATAGGTCATAGGACCACCTCTCATCATTTTTCTATATTCTTAATACGCTTTCATTATATCAAAAAAGCCGAGAAATTTTCTCGACTTTCTCTATTAAATCACACCTTCTGTAACCTTTTCAACAAGGTTAATCGCATGATCTGCGATACGTGTGTAATGTGAGAGGTAATCAACATAGTTGATACCTGCTTGCGCAGTACATTCACCATTGTTAAGACGTTTGGTATGTATTTTACGCAATTGTTTTTCAAGTTTTTCCAACTCTTCATGACGAAGTATGACTTGACCTGCAAGTACCTTATCGTCATCTACAACAACACGAATACTATCAAGGGCGATACGGTGAGTACGGTTGTAAACATCCGCAAGCTCAGCCTTGGCAGTATCAGAGAATTCAATTCCCTTATTATGAATGTGTTGTGAAAGGTTTGCACTTGCAACTGCAAGGTCACCAATACGCTCCAAGTCACGAACAGAGTCAAGCACACTTGCCAACACTTCATTCTCGGAAACGCTTAGAGATTCGTTAGAGATGTCAATCAAGTAAGTTGTCAACTCTTCGTCAATACTATTAACTGCTGTTTCATACTTCTCAACCTTATCGAAGTATTTCTCATCTCCCTTAGCAAAGAAAGCATAGGAAGCTTCCAAAGACTGGATGGCGTATGATGCCAAGTGCACCAATTCTTTCTTAGCATTACCAAGGGCGATAGCTGGTGCTTGTGTGATAAGCAAACGGTCCAAGTAAAGCGCTTCGTACTTGTTAATTTCGTCCTCACCAGGAATAATCTTAGTCACAAGGTAAGCTAGAACTCCAATGAATGGGAATTGAACGATAGTATTTGCAATGTTAAAAGTACCGTGAGCAAAGGCGATAGTCATCTCAGGTGTCAAACCAAGCACAGACTTAAACCATTGAATCAAGGCTGTGAATGGTACTAAGAGAATCAAACACAAGACCGTCCCAATAACATTGAACAGGACGTGAGCCCCTGCCACACGTTTAGCCGCAATGTTCGAACCAAGAGCAGCTAGAACCGCTGTAATTGTTGTCCCAATATTATCCCCAAAGAGGATTGGAAGGGCACCTTGCAGGTCAAGCAAACCACCTGAGTAGAGACTCTGAAGAATACCGATGGTCGCTGCTGATGACTGAATCAACATAGTCAAACCAGCACCAATGATAACCCCCATGACTGGGCGATCACCCAAGGTTGCCAAGTAGTCCTTAAAGGCTGTAACTGACTTCAAAGGTTCTACCGCATCTCCCATAAGGTTAAGGGCAAAGAAAATCCCCCCAACACCAAACAAGATACGACCTAGGTTATTGAGCTTCTTATTGCTTGTGAAGAAGAGAAGCGCAGCCCCCAGGAAAATCACTGGAAGGGCATAATCTCCTAGCTTGAAACCAATCATGAAGGAAGTAACGGTTGTTCCGATGTTTGCCCCCATGACAATCCCAATAGCCTGACGAAGACTCAAAAGCCCTGCCGAAACCAGACCGACGACAATAACGGTAACCCCTGAACTCGACTGAATCAAGGCCGTCATGACAATACCAATCAAAACCCCTAAAAACGGGTTGCTGGTATACTTATCGATGTAAAAGCGCAACTTATCTCCGGCTGCTTGTTGAAGACCATCTCCCATGTACTTAATACTAAAGAGGAAAAGCCCCAAACCACCGAGGAAAGAAAACGCAATATCTTGCCAATTTACTGACACATTTTTGTCCTCATTATTTAAAAATTTTCGGTAAAACCGACCTTTCTATTGTATCTATTTATTAGGGAATAGACAAGACTTTTTCCACAAAATAATAGAAAGATCAGAAGAAAATCTGACCTTTCTAGATGTCTCATTTAATCCACTTGAACATAACGGCGAACACCACTATAGCTGATGTAAGAAATCCAACTATGACCGTCTTGAGTAACCTTCATATCAAAGTTAATCTTATCGCCTGCTTCTAAGTAAAATTCAACTGGAGCTGTATCACTAGGAGTATTTTTAACAGCTGTACGTTTGGTAAGCGTGTAGCTGCCAGATTCTGCAATACCACCATCAATTGGAAGTTGATTGTCAGTTACCGTCACGTCTTTAGGTAGCGTCACATTATCTGATTCTTTAAGGTAGACTTTTGTTCCACCAGTACTGGTTACTTGAATGGTATCTTGTTCATAGCTAGGACCAGAAATAGCTGCCTTTTTAGAGACAAAACTAATATCGCCAACAATACCAGAAGTGTCCCCTCTATCTCTTGAGAGGGTGGCATCATACTTACCTGAGCCTTCTTGATAATTATCTTTCGGGTGCACATAATTGTGAACTGTCGCTTGACCTTGGGCAGTGATATCTCCTACTAGACTAGTATTATTGAAGACCAGACGACTGCCATCACTGGACTTCCAAGTACCAGCAATACTATCAAACTGACCACGCGCTACAGCACTCACATCCATATCCACGGTGGTTACTTTCGTATCCGTTTTAGCTTGAGCTTGACTATCACTTGAGCTCTTTGGCGCTTGAGATTGACTGGCTGAAGATTGGCTCTCGTTTGATGATTTAGGTGCTTGGGACTGGCTACTTGAGGGAACTGATGAACTCTTTGAAGATGATGACTGAGCCTGACTACTACTCGAACTTGGGGCAGAAGCCTTTTGACTACTTTGCGTGCTTGAAGACTCCGTCTTTGCACCCGAAGATTCCTTGGCCTTAGCACTAGACTTGCTAGTCTTACCGCTATCTTTACTGGATGTTTTAGCCTTACTTGATGAGGTCACCTGGCTGCTCTTAGGCGTCTTATCTGCTGAACTCGATTCCTTATGGCTGGAACAGGCCGTCAGCAAAACCATTGAGGAAAGGGTAACCATGGAAAGCACGATTGCTTGGGAAAATTTGTTTTTCATAATTATTTCCTCATTTCTAGTCTATCGTAAAAAGTAAAGAAAGGACCTATGTCACAAGGCAACATCGGGTTATCTCTACTTTTAAGGGAACAATCTTTTCTACACTTTTATTATACCATTTTCTAATGTAAACGCTAACATATTAGGGTTGTAAATTCTAAAAAAGAGATGAAAATCTCTTGAATCCTTGTGATATAATGGAGACAAAAATTGAAAGTTATATCATGACAATCTATCTTCTAGCACAAGTATTCTCAGCCATCGGAGCTCTCTGTGTCGCTATTTCCTCTTTTGCAAAATCAAAACATAAAATGCTCGTCTGGCAAATTACCGACTACATTTTTACTGCTATTGCCAACCTCTTATTGGGTGGCTATACCGGTGCTTTAACCATTAGTATTTCCATCATACGTAATAGCTTGATGGTCAAAAAGACGATGACCAAGACTATCTTGACCACCCTTATCATTATTCAAATCATTGTAGGAACCTATCTCAATCAACTTGGACTTATTGGCTATCTGCCAATCATCTCTTCAGTCTCCTATAGCCTAGCGATTGCTACCACACCAAACCTTCAGTGGCTTCGCTGGGTCATTATTGAAAATATGTTACTCTGGCTCATTTACGATTTGACCATTAAGGCCTACCCCGCTGCCATCACTGATATTACCATCACACTAACCACTCTCATTGCCATCATCCGAAATCGAAAAACCTTTAGCAAACAATGATGCTAAAGGTCTTTTTCTTATAAAGCCCAAGTACGAATAGCGTGGGCTACGCCTGCCTCGTCATTAGTCAAGGTCACATACTTACACAAGTCTTTAATGTCGTCACTAGCATTACCCATGGCAACACTTTGACCGACGAATTGAAGCATTTCAAGGTCATTAGCAGCATCACCCAGAGCCATGATTTGATCTGGAGCAATTCCAAGTTTTTCCGCTAAATGCTTAAGTCCGCTGGCCTTAGTTGCCCCCTGTGGCATGATTTCAAAGATATATTCTTGGCTACGAACTGTGCTATAGCTTTGACTAAGTCTATCTTGCACTGCATTTTGGAAGGCGTCCAAAGGTTCAGAATCAGCCATATACATGGCTTGGAAAATCACTTGCCCTTCCGCAAAGATTTCTTCCAAACTTCTAGCCTTCGCTTCTGTGAAAACAGTGCTAGCATCATAAGCTACTAGCTCAGGCACCTCATCGCCCACAACATAGTAAGTCTTTTCACCAGTCAAGGTTAGAGCCACCTCTGGAAAGTCTTCGCAAGCTTGCAAGAGTTCTTCCATCTCGGAGCGAGATAAACTTTCATATTGAAGCAACTTCCAATTTTTTGTCTCATAAGTTGAACAGCCATTATTCATGATAATGTACTCTTCTTCACTCAGTCCTAATTTCTCAAAATGCGGAAGAATGCCTGAACGTGGGCGTCCTGTACAAAGGACAATTTTAATACCTGCCGCAGCTGCTTCTTGAATAGCCTTAATATTCTCTGCAGGAATCTCTTTTTGGCTATCCAAGAGTGTTCCGTCCATATCTATTGCAATGAGTTTCACTTGGTTCTGATTCATTTTACTCTCCTTCTAGCCTAATAAGTGTCATAAATGGTTAACTGGTATTGTTCAATGATGCTGTTTAATTTGTCTCCATAGGTTGTATCTGTTGCGTAGACCCCTGTTAGGGCAGCCGTCGCATCCTTATAATTCTTAGTATTGGAACGGTGCACCCCTACATAGTAGCTTCCCTCAAGGAAATCCACATAGTCCTGTAAAGAATTTTCCACAGAGCCATAAGAACGAAAAGCCGCATCAATATAGTAAGGATTACCCTTACCATCATCCTCCCAGGTCGGTAGGGTCACACTTTGACCATTGTAGTCCCCCTTAATCCCAAAGAAATTATAGGACGGCTTCTGACTCAAACTGGATTGTCCAGAGTCAGATTCCAAGATGGCCTGAGCAATCATAACAGATGCATAAAGATCGTTTCTAGCCGCCAAATAACGGGACGTCTCGCCAATCTCGGCAATAAAAGCAACTGTCCTCTCATCTGTAGATGTCATGTTCTTTTCCATAGTCAACTTTGGAAAATTTAAACTAGCCAGGAGTCCCAATAAGGCAAATAGGCCAATAAAAATCAGACTCCACTTTTGGAAAAATTTAGGAAAGAGCAAGAAAGACTTCTGTTTCTTTTTAGTTTTCTTAGGTCTAGCTTTAGACTTACCTTTCTTTTTTCCTTTTGCCAATCGGTCACCCCCTCAATCATACTAACTCCTCTAAGTATATCAAAATTCACTAAAAAAGACCCAAACCAACCGGTTTAAGCCTTCATTATATTAAATGGCGTCTCCACCACGTTCGCCTGTACGAATACGGATAACATCATCAATAGGAACAATAAAAATCTTCCCATCACCAACTTCTCCTGTCGCCACGGCGCTCCGAATGGCATCAACAACTTCGTCAACCGCCATATCCTTAACTACAATTTCAACCTTAACCTTAGCTAATAAGGTAGGAACAATGCGCTGTCCACGAACAAACTCTGCAAAGCCACGTTGATTACCATAACCTAGAACTTGACTTACAGTCATCCCCTTAGCCAAGCCACTACCAGTCAAGGCATTTTTCAAATCTTCCAATTTATCCGAACGAATAATCGCTTCTACTTTTTTCATCTGTATTCTCCTACGAATCTAAGCCCATAAAGGTTGGATAGGCTGTCTCTTTGTGTTCACAGTCATCAAGACCAATAGCTTCATCACGGTCACTAACACGCAAAGGCATATAATGAGCAATTACTTTAATAATACCATAGGTCACAAGAGCAGACCAAATAGCTGTAAAGATAATAGCTAAAATGGTCACAATAAAGAGATGGGCCTTTCCATAAATCAAGCCAATATTGGCCTTATCTAGGGCTAAATCCGGTGTCGTAAAAATCGCGGTAGCCAAACCACCAAAGATTCCTCCAACGCCGTGGCAACCAAAAGCATCCAAAGCATCATCATAGGCAAAACGTTTCTTCAAGACTGAAATAGCATAGAAACAAATCGGACTAACCATAAGACCAATTAGAATAGCACTCCAAATTGAAACAAAACCTGCTCCAGGTGTGATTGCAACCAGTCCTGCCACCAAACCGGTTGAACCACCAACCAAGGATGGATGTCCTGTGACATGTTTTTCAATTGCCAACCATGAAAACATGGCTGCAGCAGCTGAAACATGGGTGGTTACTAGCGCGTGCACTGCCAAGCCATTAGCAGCCAAGGCTGATCCTGCATTAAATCCAAACCAACCAAACCATAAGAGACCCGCTCCCAATAGAACAAAAGGAACATTATGAGGACGGTGTTCTAAAATGCCAAAATCACGGCGTTTACCAACAACGATTGCCAAAACCAAGGCTGATACCCCAGAGGTAATATGAACCACATCACCACCTGCGAAGTCAATTGTCCCCCATTTAGCAAGGAGCCCTTCGTCCCAAACCATATGTGCAAATGGATAGTAGACAAGAAGTAACCAAAAGACAACAAAGATGGCTAAAGGTGTAAAGCGCATCCTTCCTACCACTGAACCCGTCAAAATCGCCACACAGATAATCGAAAACATCATCTGAAAAGCAGCAAACAGCATATCAGGAATGGTTAGACCACGACTTGAGGCAGTTTCAGACACGCCATTTAAAAAAAGGTGACTGAAATTACCGAAGATATTCCCATGACCGCCAAAAGAAAGCGAGTAACCAGCAACAATCCACAAGAGAGAAGCTATAGCTAAGGGAAGAACAGACATCATCATGGTATTGATAACATTCTTACGACGTCCGAGCCCACCATAGAAGAAGGCCAAGGCCGGTGTCATCAAACAAACCATGGCTGAACAAATCAATATAAAGGCACTGCTACCTGTATCCATGAAACCACTCCAATTCACAAATTATTTTATGTCAGATAATATAACACAAAAACATGAGATAAACAAGCGTATTTATAGAATTTTTTGATAATTCTTTCTTTTCTGACATCTTGTGTCGCCACAAAAAAAGAGCCTCTTAAACCCCATGGAAAAGGTTATAAAGCTCTTGTCTGTTAATTTTTCGCTCTTTAGCAATGGTTTTTATAGCCTGATTAGGTTTCATGCCAGAAGCAATTAAAGCTTCAACAGCCTCTACTGGCGTAACATCTGATGTTAGATTTTCTTCCCTATCATTTTCAGAAGCTCCAGCCACAATCAGTAAACATTCTCCCTTGAGAGGATTACTAGCAATATAATCTAAAATTTCTGAAATCGACCCTCGCTGGTACTCTTCATAAAGCTTGGTTAATTCTCGAACTAGCGTTACTTGACGATTGTCATAGACCTCATGCATATTTTCAAGGGTATCCGCCACACGGTAAGGTGACTCGTAAAAAATCTGTGTCTCAGGATAAGATACTTTTTCCTTGAAGAAATCAATCTGCTGTCCCTTTTTACGAGGCAGGAAGCCATAAAAAATATGAGGTTGGGGTGCTAAACCACTAGCAATCAAGGCTGTAATACCAGCTGATGCTCCCGGTAAGGCCACCACAGGAATATCCTCAGCAATGGCGGCTTTGACCAAATCATGCCCAGGATCCGAAATGGAAGGCATACCCGCATCAGAAACCTGAGCCAAAGAAAGACCTGACTTCAAGCGCTCCAGTAAATCTGGAATTTTCTCATAGGCATTGTGCTCATGAAAAGAATACTGCTTGGTTTCAATCTCAAAATGCTTGAGCAAGAGACCCGTATTGCGCGTGTCCTCCGCACAAATAAGATCCACCTCTTTCAGAATTTGCACACTGCGAAAAGTCATATCCTGCAAATTCCCAATAGGAGTGGGAACCAGATAGAGGGTACCGTAGCTAGATTGCCCCTTAAAACTCTTTTGAACCTGCATATTTAGTCTCCGTACAACAATTCTGCACAGAAGCCACAAGCTTCATTATTATCACGACGTTGGCCATAAAAATCTGGACAAATATGGAATCCATCATCGTAAATAGCCTCGAGGTTCACCTTACCATGAGACATTTTAGTCCCTGTCTCCTCCTGAACCACTTGACTCAAGTGCTCACGCAACTTGTCATTTTCCAACTTGAGGGCCGTATTTTCATCCAGAATCCCTGAGAAGTTCGCCTTAATTGCTTCCACTTCTGCCAACATCGACATCAAATTTTGTGATAATTCCTCGAATTTATCATACAATTCACGCTTTTCCATTTAGCTGAACTTCCTCCACTCCATAAGTTAGGGGCGCACGCCCTTTTTCAAATACAACCTTAATGGTCCCTGCAATCACATCAATGGCAACAACCTGACCCATGCCATCCTTGGTTTCAATTTCATCACCCAAGTCAGGATAACTCGCCTTGCTATCTCGGTAAAAGTCATCTTCATAACTGAGACAACACATAAGTCGACCACAGACCCCATTCATCTTACCAGAATTCAAAGATAAACTCTGATTTTTAGCCATCTTAATCGATACTGGTGGGAATTCACCCAAAAAACTAGAACAACAAAGTGCCCGGCCACAAGGTCCTAAGCCACCATAGATTTTTGATTCCTCACGACTTGAAATCTGACGTAACTCAATGCGTGTCTTAAAGTAAGAAGCCAGATCTTTGAGCAACTGACGAAAATCTACCCGTTTTTCAGCTACAAAACTGATTAACACATAAGAGTTATTTAGCGGAAAGACAATATCAACCACCTTCATATCTAGCTGATTTTGAGCAATTAATTCAGCCACTACTCCCATACTCTTTTCAGCCTTCAAAAGATTTTCATCATATCTAGCAAAATCTTTCTCTCCTGCCAATCCTTCAACCCGATTCAAATCCGCAGGCAAACTAACCTCAGGAAAATCTGTGTTTTCCATGACAACCTGGGCTAGGCGCTTATCTTTTTTCTCCAAAACGACTACAAAGTCATCTTTGGCGTAATTTTTATCAGGAACAACGTATTCTACTGCTCCAGTTTCTTCAAATTTTATTCCAATGACTTCTGTCATGATAATACCATATACTCCATCGCATTTTGAAAGCTGACATTAGCTAGCCACATTTTTCGTGCCTCATAAACTAAGTCTAGCCATCGCCTTGCTTGTGGATTTTGTATATCCTTCCCCAATTGATAAGTTAAAAAAGCCCAGACCATCTCTTGTTCCGACTTTTCACTACACTGGACAGCCAGTTTTGCAACGTCCAAATACAGCAGGTCCTGATCAGATAGCAGGGACTGTGTGAAACGCTCTACTGTATTAATCAGATCAAGAATCTTATTATCTTTAGCTAAGTCTAAAGCCTGAACATCATCTTTAGCAAAGTCAGCCAACACTTTGGCTTGTGTCAGCAACAAGCCTTCCTTCTGTAACAACTCTTCCAGATAAGCCCGATTCTTTGGAAAATAAAAGAGTTGAGCTCGACTTTTAATCGTCGGTAACATACGACTATCATCAGCTGTCAAAAGAAAAATATAAATCTGACTTTGAGGCTCTTCAATAAACTTTAATAGACTATTAGCAGCATTGACGTGCATCTTATCTGCATCCCAGATGATAAAAACCTGAGCCTGCCCCTCAAAACTCGATTGACTAAACTCTCTAGTCAACTGACGAATCGTGTCCGTCTTAATAATCTGTCCTTGTGGCTCTACTAATTTAACATCAGAAAAGTCCCCCTGTGCAATCAAACGACAAGGACGACAGTGACCACAAGGCAGACCATTCTCAGGAGTCACACAAAAACGACTCTGTGCTAGCCAAATAGCCATGTCGAGACTTCCAAAATCACCCGAAAACAAATAAGCATGACTCAAACGATTTTCTCTGATAATTTGTGAAAACTCTTCAAATAGTTTGCTTTGACTTTCAGCTAACTTCATCTTGCTCCTTATAAATAGCCTTTAATTACATTCCAAGCTTGCTCTACAACATCCTCAAAATCCTGTGAGGCATCGATTAGCTTGATACGTTCTGGTTCAGCCTGTGCCAAATCCAAATACCCTTGACGTACACGCTGATGTAGGTCAAGCTTCTCTAAATCCAAGCGATTGACTTCACGTTCGCCGCTAGCTGCAATGCGGGCCAAACCGGTTTCAGAATCCACATCAAACAATAGGGTCACATCAGGTTTATACCCATCAGTCGCATAGGCATTTAACCAGGCAATCTCCTCCTGATCCAAGCCACGACCAGTCCCTTGATAGGCAACTGATGAATCAATAAAACGATCCATGATGACCATATTGCCTTCTTCAAGCTCTGGCAAGACCTTCTCAACCAGATGTTGACGGCGAGCCGCAATATAGAGTAAGAGCTCTGTCTTAGCATCCATAGCCGTATTATTTACATCCAAAATAACCTCACGGATTTGCTCTGCAATAGCTACTCCGCCTGGTTCACGTGTAGTCACGACTTGAGCTGGATAAGCTTCTCTAAGACGAGGTAAAAGTGCCTCCAAAACTGTTGTCTTTCCAGCACCATCTGGCCCTTCGATTGAGATTAATAACCCTTTTGACATGATACTTCCTTTTGATTTTTTTCATCTTCTATTTTATCAAATTTTAGCTTAAAAGAACAATCAAGGACAAAAGAAAACAGAGGTTTCTAAAAACCCCTGTTTCTATCTGAATACTTCTGACCATGCCGATTGCAGGTTTCGAACCTGTGACCTACGCGTTACGAGTGCGTTGCTCTACCAACTGAGCTAAATCGGCTGACACAGTCATTCTAGCACTATGCCCTAAAAAGTCAAGTTCTGTATAACATTTACACAAAAAGAACGGCTCTACAATTTCTGTAGTGGGTAAAACTACTGTAGAGATTATAGAGCTTTTTGAATGCAGAC
>NZ_KV831754.1:0-47766 GCF_001837205.1 Streptococcus sp. HMSC064D12 | reverse complement strand
AGGGGGCATATCATTCTCACGGGTGGTTTTGACTCTTGTGATAGTCTTTAACTATCTCTTTGATAGTTTTCACTTATTATCCAAGGAAATGATATTGTGATAAGCTTGTTTTATCACATATATTGGAGGAATCTATGGAAAACCATAATTATAAAAATGAGGGTCAGTTCCAACGGAAGATGACTTCTCGACACCTCTTTATGCTATCGCTGGGTGGTGTCATTGGTACTGGTCTTTTCTTAAGTTCAGGCTATACGATTGCACAAGCAGGCCCTCTTGGTGCGATACTATCTTATCTTGTGGGGGCTATCGTTGTTTACTTGGTCATGCTTTCATTGGGTGAGTTAGCAGTTGCCATGCCAGTAACGGGATCCTTTCACACCTATGCTACTAAATTTATCAGTCCGGGGACCGGCTTTACGGTAGCTTGGCTTTATTGGATTTGTTGGACGGTAGCTTTGGGAACAGAATTTCTCGGTGCTGCCATGTTGATGCAACGTTGGTTTCCATCAGTTCCGGCTTGGATTTTTGCGGCATTCTTTGCCTTGGTGATTTTTGGGATTAATGCTCTGAGTGTGAGGTCTTTTGCGGAAGCAGAGTCCTTCTTCTCGTCAATAAAAGTCATTGCTATCCTGGTTTTCATTATTCTGGGGCTAGGGGCTATGTTTGGATTGGTGAGTTTTGATGGGCACCATGAGGCCATTATGTTCAAGCACTTGACGGCCAATGGTCTCTTTCCAAATGGTGGTCTTGCTATTGTGTCAGTCATGTTGGCGGTTAACTACGCCTTTTCGGGAACAGAGTTAATCGGTATTGCAGCTGGTGAGACAGACAATCCTAAAGAGGCTGTTCCACGAGCTATTAAAACGACCATTGGTCGTTTGGTGATCTTCTTTGTACTGACGATTGTGGTCTTGGCTTCGCTACTTCCAATGAAAGAAGCAGGAGTTTCTTCAGCACCTTTCGTTGATGTCTTTGACAAGATGGGAATTCCATTTGCGGCGGACATTATGAACTTTGTTATCTTGACAGCTATCCTTTCTGCTGGAAATTCAGGACTTTATGCGTCAAGCCGTATGCTGTGGTCTTTGGCCAATGAGGGGATGCTCAATAAAAAGCTAGTGAAAATTAATAAGCATGGTGTTCCAATGACAGCTCTTTTGATTTCTATGGCAGGAGCAGTTTTATCGCTCTTTTCAAGTATCTATGCAGCAGATACAGTTTACCTAGCTTTGGTATCAATCGCTGGATTTGCAGTTGTTGTTGTCTGGCTCTCTATTCCTATGGCACAAATCAACTTCCGTAAACAGTGGAATTTAGAACATTCCGATGATGAGTTGGATTACAAGACACCGTTTAATCCAATCCTACCTTATATCACAATCGTTCTGTTGGCCATTTCTGTTCTTGGTATTGCTTGGGATAGTTCGCAGCGTGCGGGACTCTACTTTGGTATTCCTTTCATGATTTTCTGCTACCTCTATCACTACCTTCGCTTTAAAAAATGGTAAGGAGGCCTTGTATGTCAATATTTAAAGACTATCTAGAGAATAAATCTCCCCTCATTCTTCATGGAGCTCTGGGAACAGAGATGGAGAGCTTGGGTTATGATATTTCTGGCAAACTCTGGTCAGCTAAGTACCTGCTTGACAAGCCAGAAGTTATTCAAAAAATCCACGAAACCTATGTAGCTGCTGGGGCTGACTTGATTACCACATCGTCTTATCAGGCAACCTTGCCAGGCTTGATAGAGGCTGGACTTACTGAGAAAGAAGCGGAGCAGATTATTGCCTTGACAGTTCAGTTGGCAAAGAATGCACGCGATAAGGTCTGGACAGCTTTAGATGAGACTGAGAAAGCTAAGCGTCCTTATCCATTGATTTCTGGTGATGTCGGTCCTTATGCAGCCTATTTGGCCAATGGTTCCGAGTATACTGGTGATTATGGTCAGATTACCATCGAGGAGCTTAAGGAGTTTCATCGCCCTCGAATTCAAATTCTCCTAGATCAGGGTGTCGATTTGTTGGCTTTGGAAACCATTCCGAATCGTCTGGAAGCACAAGCTTTGATTGAACTTCTGGCTGAAGAATTTCCAGAAGCAGAAGCTTATATCAGTTTTACAGTCCAAGAACCAGGCACTATCAGTGATGGGACTTCTCTAGATGAGATTGCCCAGCTTGTTGGCCAGTCAGACCAAATCTTGGCTCTAGGAATCAACTGTAGTTCGCCTCTGCTCTATAATCAGGCTCTTACTATTCTTAAAAATGCTGGAAAAGCCCTCATTACTTACCCCAACTCAGGTGAGGTTTATGATGGTAGTACGCAGACTTGGAAACCTAAGGATAAGGATGCTCTGACCTTAGTTGAACACAGTAAGGATTGGCATGATCAGTTTGGAGTTAAGATTTTAGGTGGTTGCTGCCGCACACGTCCAAATGACATTAAAGCCTTATATGCAGAGTTTAGAACCTAGTCAAATTTCTAATTATTTGTTATAATAGGAGACTGTAAGGCTATGAGCTCTACACACTATTAGTAGAAAATGAAGCCAGCGTTAAGCTGGTTTTTAAAATGAAGAGGAAAATATGACCTACGAACAAGAATTTCTAAAAGACTTCGAAGCCTGGGTTGTTACCCAAGTTAAAGTAAACGAAACGGCCTTGGCCGCTAGCAAGAAAATCTGGGAAGAAGATGGCGATGAGCGTGCACGTGATGCAAGTTACCGTTATGAAGCCAAATTGGATGCTTACAATTTCCTAATTGGCAAGTTTGCCAACTATCGTGCTGGCAAAGGTTTCCATGATATGCCAGATGGCTTGTTCGGGGAACGTCACTATTAATAGAGGATGAAAAAGAAAATGGCGACAGTACTTTATGGAATGGTGTCGCCGATTAAAATAGGAGAAGACTAAACATGGCTAAAGTAAAAAATAAAAAGAAAGCTTTTAAACACCGTTTGAAAAAACAAGGACTTTTCAATAATGTTAAAGCCCCTGTTCCACCAGTTGCGCCTGTTCCACCAGTGCCACCAGTAGCACCACAACCTGTTGCTGAAACTAAGACAGTTGCTAAGGAAGAAGTAGCAGCAAAAGACCTTAGTCTTGAAGCTTTTGCAGAACTTCCAGAAGTTGAAGGCCTTCGTTCAAACCTTGTAGAGACTCTTTACAATGAAGGTTTGACTTCAGCAGAGGCTTTTGCTACTGTGACTGAAGAAGAAGTTCTTGCCCTCAAGGGTGTCGGACCTGCGACAGTTAAAAAATTGAAAGAAAATGGTGTCAGCTTTAAAGCTTAAGCCTAAAAAAGATCCGAGGTGTAGACTTCGGATCTTTATTCTTTGACTTGGTAAGCATTGTTTGATTAGGAGAACAAGAAAACCACTAGCTTTTTGCTAGTGGTTGATAGATCTGTATTATTTATTTGGATTTTGTTTGGTTAAATTAAGTCCAAAAGGTACCAAGTTTTCTTGATGCCTACGGATTCGCCCCATATTTTCAGTGTGGCGAAAGATAATAATCAAAGCCATGATGGTGAGGACCCCAGTGAAAATAAGGTCATAGCCATCTAGCAAGAAGTGGATGGCTGGAAAGACAGCCAAGGTAATCAGTCCAACAATTGCAGCAGTGACACTTGAAAATGAAATCATGCTGGTTAGATAGAGTGTTAGAGCAAAGACCAAGAGTAGGAATACACAGTAGAGTGGGGCAAAACCAAGAAGCACCCCAGCACTTGTCGCAACGGCCTTCCCACCTTTAAATCCAGCAAAGATTGGAAAAACATGTCCGATAATAGCAAAGAAACCAATGATTAGAGGTGAAACCTCTGTAACACCAAGCCAGATAGGTAGAAGAACAGCCAAGGTCCCCTTGAACATATCAACCAAGAAGGTGATGGTACCAGCAGTCTTACCTAGAACACGAAAGGTATTGGTTGTTCCAGTATTTCCAGAGCCATGCTCACGAAGATTGGTATGGAAGAAAAGTTTCCCAATCCAGAGGCCGGTCTGAATGGAACCTAGCAAGTAGGCGATTAGGATTAACAATAAGATTTTCATGAGATAATTATAGCATACAGCCTAGTAATTGACAAAGTCAGTCAGCCTTAAGATATCTTTTGGACTTTCTTGATTTCTTTTGCAAATTCTTCTGAAAACTTATAAAATAATAAGGATGAAAATTTTGGAGGTCACTCTTGGCTAAAAAAGAAATTAATGTAAATAATTATAATGATGATGCCATTCAGGTACTAGAAGGGTTGGATGCGGTTCGCAAGCGCCCTGGAATGTACATTGGCTCAACAGATGGAACAGGACTTCACCACCTAGTTTGGGAGATTGTCGACAATGCGGTCGATGAAGCTCTTTCTGGTTTTGGTGATGTTATCGCTGTTACCCTAAATAAGGATGGTTCCGTTTCTGTTTCTGACTCTGGACGTGGGATGCCGACAGGTATGCATGCTATGGGTAAACCAACAGTTGAAGTTATTTTCACTGTTCTCCACGCGGGTGGTAAATTTGGACAGGGTGGTTATAAGACTTCTGGAGGTCTTCACGGTGTGGGTTCCTCAGTTGTTAATGCGCTGTCTAGTTGGCTTGAGGTAGAAATTACCCGTGACGGTAGTGTTTATCGCCAACGTTTTGAAAATGGTGGTCACCCTGTAACAGGGCTTGAAAAGATTGGTAAAGCGCCTAAGTCTAAGACAGGTACAAAAGTTACCTTTATGCCTGATGCGAGCATCTTTTCAACAACTGACTTTAAATTTAACACTATCTCAGAGCGTCTCAAAGAATCAGCCTTCCTTCTTAAAAATGTCACTATGACATTGACAGACTTGCGTGGCGAAGAAGAAGTTCGTGAAGAATTCCATTATGAAAATGGAGTTCAAGACTTTGTGTCATACCTGAATGAGGACAAGGAAACGCTGACACCAGTTATCTATATTGATGGAGATCAGCAAGAATTTCACTTGGAATTAGCCCTCCAGTATAATGACGGATACTCTGACAATATCCTTTCCTTTGTCAATAATGTCCGTACTAAGGACGGAGGGACCCACGAAACAGGCTTCAAGTCTGCCATTACCAAGGCTCTTAACGATTATGCGCGTAAGACGGGTCTTCTCAAAGAAAAAGATAAGAACCTTGAAGGTTCAGATTACCGTGAGGGCTTGTCAGCAGTTATCTCGCTTTTGGTTCCTGAAGAACACCTTCAGTTTGAAGGACAAACCAAGGACAAACTTGGATCTCCTTTAGCTCGTCCTATTGTTGATAGTATTGTTTCAGAGCATCTGACTTACTTCCTTATGGAAAATGGGGATTTAGCTTCTAACTTGGTTCGTAAGGCTATCAAGGCCCGTGATGCCCGTGAAGCTGCTAGAAAAGCGCGTGATGCGAGTCGAAATGGCAAGAAAAATAAAAAAGACAAGGGGCTCTTATCAGGGAAACTGACGCCAGCCCAGTCTAAAAATGCTAAGAAAAATGAGCTTTATCTAGTCGAAGGGGATTCTGCCGGTGGATCAGCTAAACAAGGTCGTGATCGTAAATTTCAGGCTATCCTGCCTCTTCGAGGTAAAGTCCTAAACACTGAGAAGGCCAAAATGGCTGACATTCTCAAAAATGAAGAAATCAATACCATGATTTACACTATTGGTGCAGGTGTTGGAGCTGATTTTAATCTTGACGATATCAACTACGACAAGATTATCATCATGACCGATGCCGATACCGATGGGGCTCACATCCAGACCTTACTTCTTACTTTCTTCTATCGTTATATGCGTCCGTTGGTTGAAGCAGGACACGTTTATATCGCTTTGCCTCCTCTTTACAAGATGTCCAAAGGAAAAGGCAAGAAGGAAGTTGTCGAATACGCTTGGACAGATGGGGAGCTTGAGGAACTTCGTCAAAAATTTGGTCGTGGAGCTATTCTCCAACGTTACAAGGGGCTTGGTGAGATGAATGCTGACCAGCTTTGGGAAACAACCATGGATCCAGAGACAAGAACCCTTATCCGAGTGACGATTGACGATCTAGCGCGTGCCGAACGTCGCGTCTCAGTCCTTATGGGAGATAAGGCAGCACCACGCCGTCAATGGATCGAAGATAACGTTAAATTTACACTTGAGGAAAGTGGGGAAATGGTGTTTTAGGAGGAGAAATGGATGTCTAAAAAAAAGAGTCAAAAAGTTAATGTTCCAAGAAAGGTGAAAGAAGATTTAAAAAACGATAGCAGTAATGTCGAAAATACAAAAATTGAATTACCTCAATTACCACAACCATTTCTAATCAAACAAGAGGAACAGAATAAACCGTGGTATAAAAAAAACATATCAATTATTATTTCACTGGTTTCGCTTATAATTACAGCCTTCATGAGTTATCAAACCATTGAAAATAATTTAAAAAATCAAGAAAGAAATAGTTATTTAGATACTACAAATTTTAATATCATTCAAAATTTGTGGCAGAGTAATCCAAGTTATACCTTATATAATGAATCACAAAAACCTCTAACTTCTCCTCCTCAACCATCATATTTCATGTATGTTCCAGCAAAGTTATATTATATTTTTAAAGATGGTAGGAGAGTATCCAGTCTTATTCTTTTGCCGATCTCTTACGATAATGTCATAAGTCAAACAAGTACAGGTAAAACAATCGATGAAATTGAGACGTCAGTTTTGCCGAAAAATTTTTTTGGTAAATTAGGTGCTAAGGATTTGAGAAAAAAAATATACGGTAAACCTGGTTCGGATGACATTGCATTTGAATTGAGAGTTTATCCTTTCTTAGCAATATTTACTGATATTGAATATTCTTATAAAGATAATCCATCTAAGAAAATTACTGAAAAATTTTTAACAACTCCCTTTGGGAAAGAAAGGCTTCCAGATGAACGGTATGAAGATTTAAAAAACTATACCAAAAATATGGCTCATTTTCCTGAGAATGAGATGAAGGCATCTGGAGACGAGAATATATATGATAATACCTTTTCGTATTTAGATAAAGAATTTGAGAGACTTCTTCCAAGAAATGATAATAAATTATCGGAGGAGGATAAACAGAGATTATGCGTATTATCTGGAGTTAAATGGAATATCGATGAGCTAACAAAAGGGAAAGAATTCAATTTTTCAAATTCTATATCAGATGATAATAATTTTCATGCATTGGGACGTTATCTTTCAGATAAAGTCATAAGCGTAGAAGATCCTCTATATCCAGGATATTAATTAATATGTTTAATGAAATAAAGTATTATAGAAGTGAAATTTCAACTTATCTGATTTTCTTACAACTTAACTAGGAATAAAGTAAGGTTACCTGATTTTTTAATGAGCAATTTTAAAGCAAAAATATTTTTCTAGAAATTAGCAAAGTTAAAAAGAGAATTAGAGTTAAAATAAAAAAAAATCAGATGATTAAAAAATGTAATAAATTAGAATATCGCTGGTTTAATTCTACGAGATATAGAGAGCATTAAATTTTTCTAACTTCTATCATAGAGCGAACACTAGTTAGGGATTTCTAGAAAATCAAATATGTCTGAGCACATTTATACTAGTAAACTTTGGAACGTGGAAAAGCTTATTCAGATCCTACAAGGTGCTTTATATTGTTCCAAGCTTAATTGTCCATTTGTATTTTAACTAAACAGGTAATAATTTTTCCGTAAAATATCTTTTATCTATCATAATTGCTATACATTTTTTGAAAGGAGTTGAACAGGCCTTATATGCTGTGTGAAAGCTCCGTCCTCACCGTTTAACAACGTATTTTAAACTACAGAAAGGGTCGTTTGGTTACTGAATGTAACTGAACACGGGACTAATTTCTTAGGAAAAAAGATAAATCGCTTTGGGCTTATCGAACCCTACATCGATTTCCTATTTTTCTACAGAAATTTTCGGCAAGCCGAATCGTCCCTTTGTATCTTATGTCTAATATTCAAAACATGTCCCTTGAGGACATCATGGGGGAGCGTTTTGGACGCTACTCCAAATACATTATTCAGGAGCGTGCGCTTCCTGACATTCGTGACGGTTTGAAACCCGTCCAACGTCGTATTCTTTATTCCATGAATAAGGACGGCAATACCCATGATAAGGGCTATCGTAAATCTGCCAAGTCGGTGGGTAACATTATGGGTAATTTCCACCCACATGGCGATAGTTCCATTTATGACGCCATGGTCCGTATGTCCCAGGACTGGAAGAATCGTGAAATCTTAGTTGAGATGCACGGTAACAACGGTTCTATGGATGGTGATCCACCAGCGGCTATGCGTTATACAGAGGCGCGTTTGTCAGAGATTGCTGGCTACCTTCTTCAAGATATTGATAAAAACACCGTTCCTTGGGCTTGGAACTTTGATGATACAGAGAAGGAACCAACCGTTTTACCTGCAGCCTTTCCAAACCTCTTGGTTAATGGGGCTACAGGGATTTCTGCTGGTTATGCCACAGATATTCCACCGCATAATCTGTCAGAGGTCATCGATGCCGTTGTCTATATGATTGACCATCCATCTGCTAAACTGGATAAATTGATGGAATTCTTGCCTGGTCCAGATTTCCCAACAGGGGCTATCATTCAGGGCAAGGATGAGATTCGTAAGGCCTACGAAACCGGTAAGGGTCGTGTCGTTGTGCGTTCACGTACTGAGATCGAACAACTCAAAGGTGGTAAGGAACAAATCATCGTTACTGAAATTCCTTACGATGTCAATAAGGCAGTTCTTGTTAAAAAAATCGATGATGTTCGAGTCAATAACAAGGTTCCAGGTATTGCGGAAGTTCGTGATGAGTCTGACCGTACAGGGTTGCGTATTGCTATTGAACTTAAGAAGGATGCTGACAGTCAAACTATTCTTAACTATCTTTTGAAATATACGGATCTTCAGGTTAACTACAATTTCAACATGGTGGCTATTGATAATTTCACCCCACGTCAAGTAGGCTTGCAAAAGATTTTATCTAGCTACATTGCCCACCGTCGTGATATTATCGTTGCTCGTTCAAAATTTGACAAGGAAAAAGCTGAAAAACGTCTTCACATTGTCGAAGGTTTGATCCGAGTTATCTCTATTTTGGATGAGGTTATCGCTCTTATCCGAGCTTCTGAAAATAAGGCTGATGCTAAGGAAAATCTTAAGGTCAGCTATGATTTTTCAGAAGAACAAGCCGAAGCTATCGTGACCTTGCAACTTTATCGTTTGACCAATACGGATATTGTCACTCTCCAAAATGAGGAAGCTGATTTACGTGAACAAATTGCAACCTTGGCTGCTATCATTGGTGATGAGCGTACCATGTTTAATGTCATGAAACGTGAACTTCGTGATATTAAGAAGAAATTTGGTAATGACCGTCGTTCAGAGTTGCAAGCAGAAACCAAGACCATTGAAATTGATACTGCAAGTTTGATTGTTGAAGAAGAAACCTATGTCAGCATCACTCGTGGTGGTTATGTCAAACGTACAAGCCCACGTTCTTTCAATGCTTCAACGATTGACGAAGTCGGAAAACGTGATGATGATGATTTGATTTTGGTTCAGCAGGCTAAGACGACACAACACCTCTTGATGTTCACTAATCAGGCCAATGTGATTTATCGTCCAATCCATGAGTTGCCAGACATTCGTTGGAAGGATTTGGGAGAGCATTTGTCACAAACCATCACCAATTTATCTAAGGATGAAGAAGTGCTTTACGCAGAAATCCTGGATGATTTTGAAACGGGTACTTACCTAGCAGCTACCAAGCTGGGTCAGATTAAACGTTTCGAACGCAAGGAATTTACGCCATGGCGTACCTACAAGTCTAAGTCAGTTAAATACGCTAAACTCAAGGATGATAATGATTTTATTGTTACAGTCACTCCAATTCAATTGGATGATATCATGATTATCACTCAAAAAGGTTATGCCCTTCGCTTTAACGCGGACGAAGTGCCAGTAGTTGGTGCCAAGGCAGCAGGTGTTAAGGCAATCAATCTTAAGGATGATGATACCGTTCAGGCTGTCTTTGTGGCAAATACTCAAAGTTTCTACCTTCTGACACAAAGAGCTAGTCTCAAACGTGTGGCTACAGCCGATATTCCGCAGGCTAAGCGAGCTGGTCGAGGTCTCCAAGTCCTTCGTGAGCTTAAGACGAAACCGCACCGTGTCTTCACTGCGGGTCCAGTCTTTACGGAAAATGCTGGTGGCGAAATAGATCTTTTAGCGACACCAGTAGAAGAGACTCCTCAGACCTTGCTTGTAACAGCTACAACAGGTGAAACGGCAGAGGTTGACTTGTCCCTTCTAAATCTCTCAGACCGTACTAGCAACGGTAGTTTCATTGAAGGATTAGCAGACAAAGAAGTCTTTTCTGCCAAGATTATTGAAAGATAAAGATAAGAAAGCTTTGTTCTCTTATTAGAGGGCAGAGTTTTTTTCTTTGATGGGCAAAATAAGTGTTTTAAAAAGAATTGTCAGAATTTTGCAACATAACCTTGAAATTTTCAATGAAAAGGACTATACTAGAAAGCACATAGTAACAGAAAAGAGGACATACACATGACAGTTGATTTAGACTGGGAAAATCTAGGATTTAATTACCGTAAACTTCCATTCCGTTATATCTCATATTACAAAGACGGTAAGTGGGACGAGGGGCAATTGACTGAGGATGCGACTTTGCATATTTCAGAAGCATCTCCAGCCCTTCACTATGGTCAAGAAGCTTTTGAAGGACTCAAGGCTTACCGTACTAAAGATGGCTCTATTCAATTGTTCCGTCCAGATGAAAATGCTAAACGTTTGCAACGTACTGCGGATCGTCTTTTGATGCCACAAGTTCCTGTTGACAAATTTGTAGATGCATGTAAACAAGTTGTACGTGCAAATGAAGAATATGTTCCACCATATGGTACAGGTGCAACACTTTATCTCCGTCCACTTTTGATTGGGGTTGGTGATATCATTGGTGTGCATCCAGCAGATGAGTATATCTTTACCATTTTTGCTATGCCAGTAGGTAACTACTTCAAAGGTGGTTTGGCTCCAACAAACTTCCTTATCCAAGATGATTATGACCGTGCTGCTCCACATGGTACAGGTGCTGCTAAGGTGGGTGGTAACTACGCAGCAAGTATGTTGCCAGGTAAGATTGCACATGATAGTAATTTCTCTGATGTGATCTACCTTGATCCAGCAACTCACACTAAGATTGAAGAAGTGGGTTCTGCAAACTTCTTTGGTATCACAGCCGATAACGAATTCATTACACCACTCAGCCCATCTATCTTGCCATCTATCACTAAGTTCTCATTGCTTTACTTGGCTGAAAATCGCTTTGGCATGAAAGCTATCCAAGGTGATGTTAAGATTTCTGAATTGGATAAATTTGTCGAAGCAGGTGCCTGTGGTACAGCTGCGGTTATCTCACCAATTGGTGGGGTACAACATGGTGATGACTTCCATGTATTCTACTCAGAAACAGAAGTAGGTCCTGTAACACGTAAACTTTATGATGAGTTGACAGGTATCCAATTTGGTGATGTTGAAGCACCAGAAGGATGGATTGTCAAAGTTGACTAATTCTTAATAGATAAATGATTATTTTAAGGCTTGCTCTTGCAAGCTTTTTTCTTTTTCGGTAGAATTAAGAAGATACATTAAGAAAGGATGGCTCGAGCCAAGGATCGGGTATAAATCTATGAGTAAAAAAGATAAAAAAATTGAAATCCAAATTAATGATGCTAAAGTAGTCGTCAATAAAGCAACTATTGAAGGTTTTGAACTTCTTGTTGGTAAGAAAGTCATCGGACAAATTGTGGAAATTGATGGTAAGTTTGCCGTTGTTGACAAGGAAAATGTTGTAGGTTTCCACAAAAAAATGGATGATGCAGTAGCTGCCATTATTGAATCATACAATCTTAATCATTAAAATCCAAAGTAAAGGCTTGCTTTGGTCAAGAAACTGTGATATACTATTTCTTGTTCTTAAGGAGAGATAGCGAAGAGGCTAAACGCGGCGGACTGTAAATCCGCTCCTTCGGGTTCGGGGGTTCGAATCCCTCTCTCTCCATGTCTAAGAAACTGAATCGGGATAGTCGATATCAAGTACTTAGATGTTTTTTTATAGCATTTTGCTATTGGGGTATAGCCAAGCGGTAAGGCAAGGGACTTTGACTCCCTCATGCGTTGGTTCGAATCCAGCTACCCCAGTAAAAGGTATCGGGTGCATTGGCACCGTCTATGTTAACCATTGTCTTTGCGGGTACCTTTAAAAATATATTGTTATCAAGGGTCAGAATTGGCTGGCTCTTGTTGGAGGATCTTTTTAGAATGAACGAATTTGAAGAATTGCTAAACAGTGTTAGCGAAGTTAACACAGGTGACGTTGTAACAGCTGAAGTTATCTCAGTAGATAATGATCAAGCAAATGTTGTTATCGAAGGAACTGGTATCGAAGGTGTTTTGACACGTCGTGAATTGACAAACGACCGTGACGCAAACGTTGCAGACCTTGTTAAAGTTGGTGAAACACTTGAAGTGCTTGTTCTTCGTCAAGTTGTTGGTAAAGATACTGATACTGTAACTTACCTTGTATCTAAAAAACGCTTGGAAGCTCGCAAAGCTTGGGATAAACTTGTTGGTCGTGAAGAAGAAGTTGTTACTGTTAAAGGAACACGCGCTGTTAAAGGCGGACTTTCAGTTGAATTTGAAGGTCTTCGTGGATTTATTCCAGCTTCAATGATCGATACTCGTTTTGTTCGTAACACTGAACAATTTGTAGGTCAAGAATTTGACGCTAAAATTAAAGAAGTTGATCCAGCTGAAAACCGTTTCATCCTTTCACGTCGTGAAGTTGTTGAAGCAGAAGCTGCAGAAGCTCGTAAAGAAGTCTTCTCTAAACTTGAAGTTGGTTCAATCGTAACTGGTAAAGTTGCTCGTTTGACAAGCTTCGGTGCTTTCATCGACCTTGGTGGTGTTGACGGACTTGTTCACGTGACTGAATTGTCTCATGAACGTAACGTTTCACCTAAATCAGTTGTATCTGTAGGTGATGAAGTTGAAGTTAAAGTTCTTGCTATCGACGAAGAAGCAGGACGTGTATCACTTTCACTTAAAGCAACAACACCTGGACCTTGGGATGGCGTTGAACAAAAACTTGCTGCTGGTGATGTTATCGAAGGTAAAGTTAAACGCTTGACTGACTTCGGTGCTTTCGTTGAAGTATTGCCAGGTATCGATGGACTTGTTCACATCTCACAAATTTCACACAAACGTGTTGAAAATCCAAAAGATGTTCTTTCAGTAGGTCAAGACGTTACTGTTAAAGTTCTTGAAGTAAACGCTGATGCAGAACGTGTATCACTTTCAATCAAAGCTCTTGAAGAACGTCCAGCTAACGCTGAAGGCGAAAACAACGAAAAACGTCAATCACGTCCACGTCGTCCAAAACGTCAAGAAAAACGTGACTACGAACTTCCAGAAACTCAATCTGGATTCTCAATGGCGGATCTTTTCGGAGATATCGAATTGTAAGATAAAAAAAGAGGCATGGAAACATGTCTTTTTTTCTGTTTTAGAGTATGCTATAATAGTATACTGTTAGCACCCTTAGTGTAATGGATATCACGTAAGATTCCGGTTCTTGAGATAGGGGTTCGATTCCCTTAGGGTGCAAAAAGAAAAGCGTTGAAAGATTTGTTTTCTCAACGTTTTTTAGTCGGTAAGTTTTAGTGAAAGTATTTTATAAAATCTTTTAGCTTTGGAAGGGAAAAAGGCAAGCATACAGAAAAAAGTTATTAGCTTATCCTAAAACCAAAGTAAGCTACTTTATTAGCAATTCCATAGTTGATTTATTGGGGAGGCAGTTTGGCTAATCTTTTGCAATTGATTAAAAAATTTGCTATAATACTCAGTATCTCATATTGGGGTCGTTACGGATTCGACAGGCATTATGAGGCATATTCTGCGACTCGTGTGGCGACGTAAACGCTCAGTTAAATATAACTGCAAAAAATACTAATTCTTACGCTGTAGCAGCCTAAACACCTGCTCGCGTGACTTCTAGCAGATTGCTTATGTTTGTTTAGAGGTTTTATTGATTTATAAGCTACGTTTGACCATTGCCTAGCTGGTTGAAAAGAGATTTATAGGCTCGCAGATAGAAGGCTTGAGTTATGTGTCGTCTATCTGTTAAATGAAAGACATAACCTATGGTTGTAGACGAATATGTTGGCAGGTGTTTGGACGTGGGTTCGACTCCCACCGACTCCATAAAAACCAGAGGCGTCAGCCTTTTATTTGTATATATAGGAATTTATTATGAAAAAACTTTTGTCTTTGACCGTTTTAGGTCTCTCACTTTTTACTCTAGCTGCTTGCGGAAAATCTTCGTCTAAGACAGAGACGAAGGGATCTTTGGATAATGAAGCCTCAAAGATTTTAACCGTTAAGCATGGGAATGTTCGCCAGAACTTTGATAAGATTACCATGGCAAATGCTTCTCAGGAATTTTCAGGAGGCTCAAATCTTGATAGCTTGAAGGGCTGGTTTGGTGAACCCTCATCAACGAGTCAGGAGCAGGCAGGAGATGCTAAGCTTGATGTTTATAATTGGCAGTATGACAATGTTGTTGTTACAGCGAAACTCTTTAACAATAGCACTGTTGTTAAGTCAATTTCAAACTTTTCTTACGTCCGTGATCCTAAAATCACACTGAAGATGTACGAAAATCTCAAAAATGGAACTAGCTATGACGATGCTGTCAAAACTCTTGGTACACCGGATGTTTATTCGATTGCTGTTTCTTCAGATGCAACAATGACACAAGCACTTTGGTCTTCGAACCTTGTCGCTAAGAAGGGTGAAACAGGTAGCCTTACCCTTAACTTTAAAAATGGTGCCTTGGAAAACAAGTCGCAAGCAAATTTGATTAACAAGTAATCACAGTAAAAGATGCCTTTCTAAATCAATGAAGGCATTTTTTTGTTATAATAAAAGGAGCGATTAAAATTATGGAGATGTAATGACTAAAAAAAGACTATTTTTTATAGGGATAGCAGGTTTAATACTGGTATTCTTATGGCCTCTTTTAAATAACTTCATCCCCTTAATCAAGGAATGGACCAACGCTAAGCATGATCAAGCCTTTTTAAGAGAAGTTTTTAAGCAGGCTAATTTCCAAAATGCACTGATCCTTCTTAGTCTCATGATTCTGTCATCGGCTATTCCTGGAGTTTCAAGTTCTATTTTTTGTATTTTTGTTGGGCTACTCTATGGCCCTTTGCTTGCGATTCCGATGAATATTATTGGTAATACTTTTGGGAATTTAACTAGTTTTGAAATTCTGAGAAGACTTGAAAAGCCAGAGAAGTCCAAACGCATGGAGAAACTTCTAAACTATATTGAGAACTTTAAGCATCGCTTTATTGGGATTTCACTGGCCTTCTCTATTCCATTTATACCATCAGCTCTGGTCAATTATGCTTGTGTTCAAATGAATTTACCCACAAGGACGAGGATTTTGGCGACACTTATTGGAGTGACGCCAGTATCGATTGTTTATGCAGTTAGTGGAGATTTGTTGCTTAATATCCGTCCAATCCGAATGCCATTAGTGGCAGTACTTGCCATCTTGCTTTTTATCTCACTCGTCATTTACTTTATCCATTTTAGGAAGGAAAAAAATGAGCTTCATTCAAGTAACTAAAGAAGAATTTAACACCTATGAGTTTGTCCTTAGTGTTAGTCCGTTTCAAAGAGAGATTAGAAATTAAGGAGGTAAGTTGATGAAACTTGCATTATTGGGTACAGGAATGATTGTGACAGAGGTTCTTCCTGTGTTAACGACTATTGAGGGCATTGAGCTTGAAGCTATCTTGTCGACACCACGCTCACTTGATAAGGCAGAAGCCCTAGCTAAGCAATATGGTTTGTCTCAGGCGACTAGTGATTATGAGTTAATTTTGTCCAATCCAGAAGTCGATACGATTTATGTGGGAACGCCCAACCATACCCACTATGATTATGCTAAGAAAGCACTTTTGGCCGGCAAGCATGTTATCTGTGAGAAACCCTTCACCTTACATTTGAAAGAGTTTGAAGAGCTAGCTAAGCTTGCTCAAGAAAAAGAGCTTCTCTTGATGGAGGCTATTACCAATCAATATTTGGCTAATTTTACAGCGATTAAGGAAGCCTTGTCTGATATTGGAGATGTTAAGATTGTGAATATCAATTATTCTCAATATTCGTCACGTTATGACGCCTTTAAGCGAGGAGAGATTGCTCCTGCCTTCAACCCTGAAATGGGTGGGGGAGCACTTAGAGATCTTAATATCTATAATATCCATCTCCTGGTTGGCCTTTTTGGAAAGCCTCATCGTGTGGAATATCTACCTAATGTGGAGCGAGGAGTGGATACGTCAGGAATTCTAGTTTTGGACTATGGTCACTTTAAGGCTGTTGCCATTGGAGCTAAAGATTGTAGTGCGGAGATTCGTTCAACTATACAAGGTGATAAGGGCGCTATTACAATTTTTGGTGCAACCAATACTCTTCCTGAGATTGGAGTCACTCTCAATGGTCAGAAAGAGAGAGTCGTCAATCTCAATAGTCCACAACATCGTATGCATGATGAATTTGTGGCTTTTGAAAAGATGGTGGCTACTAAGGATTTTGACAGTGTTGCCAAGCGGTTGGAACATAGTCGTCAGGTTATGGAAGTTCTGGATCAAGCTTCGAAAGCTTTGTAACATACAAAAAAACAAGCAGTGGTATTAGCCATTGCTTGTTTTGTCTTATACAGTTGTTGGGAATGAAATCTCAATCAATTTGTCAGTGTGTACTGTTCTGAGTTTGTCCATCAAAACAATATCCTTGTCGATTTTTCGTTTGAGGAAGAATTCACGGATAACTTCTAATTCATTGTCTTTAACAGCACGGTGTTTATTTGAAATCAAGAGTTCATAATGCTTAGGTGCTTGTGTAAAGACAACATCAGTATTCCCAGCAGAGTAGGTCTCTACGAGAAAGGCATCCGTGTTGTCTAGTTGGTTTTGAACGAGTTCTTGGTGTGTACGGGTCGTATTAATGAGTTTCATAGTTTCCTCCTAGGATTTGTCAGTTGTTGTGTTAGTTTCTTTCCATTGTTCGATTCCCCATTTATGACTGCCACGTTTAAGTTTAGCAATGGCTTCATCAATTGGAAACCAAGCCAGATTATTGAAATCTTCAAGAGGTTTGCCAATTTTTGAAAAATCTACAACTTCATAAATATAGGCTGGATTGTAATAGTAAGTGTCACGGTGGCTTGAATAGAAGTATTCATCGGCCTGGCCATAGTACTGGCCCAAAGTGGCTGTAAACCCAAGTTCTTCAATTAACTCGCGTTCTAATGCGCTATAGTGATCCTCGCCTGCTTCGATCTCTCCACCTGGGAGAAACCAAGCCCCGTTAGGAGCCTGGACTAAAATAATCTTTGTATTTTCTTGGTTAGGAATCACAGCATAAACACCGTAACGTGTTTGATAATGAGTTCCCCCAACCTTGTCACCAAATGTTGGATTCATGAGTTGCTCCTTACGTTTATTTGCCTATATTATACTAAAATTTTGCTCATTTTCCTATTGATTTAGGCAGAATTAGGGATAAATTTGAAAATAGGAAATGAAAAGATAAAGAAACCAAGTCATAACGACTTGGTTTCTTTATTTAATCAGTTTCTTTTGCTGTCTCATTTTTCTGAGCAGTTTTTTCGGATTTTTTAGCAGACTTAATGGTGATGTGGCCTTTTGAAGTCATGACTGCCTTGAGATCTTTTTCATTTGGGTTTTCAAGGTAGAAGTCAGTAATAGCGTCTTCAATATGGTCCTGGATGGTACGACGTAGTGGTCGAGCCCCCATCTTAGGATCGTAACCGAGGTCAACCAATTTTTCCTTAACCTTCTCAGTTACACTGAGGTGGATACCGTTATTAGCCAAGCGTTGGTTGACATTATCAAGCATGAGGTCCACGATAGTGAGGAGATTTTCCTTGCTAAGGGCAGAGAATTCGATAATACCGTCAAAACGGTTCATGAATTCAGGGCTAAAGAAATCTCCAAGCTGGTTAAGCACAGAATTGGTACGATTTTCACGGGCAGCTCCAAAGCCAACACTAGCTTCAACTTTACCTGTACCAGCATTTGAAGTCATGATGATGATGGTATCCTTGAAACTTACAGTTCGCCCTTGACCATCAGTCAAGCGACCGTCGTCAAGAACTTGGAGGAACATGTGAAGAACGTCTGGGTGAGCTTTTTCAACCTCATCCAGAAGAATGAGTGAATATGGATTACGGCGGACTTTTTCAGTTAACTGACCAGCTTCATCGTAACCGACATATCCTGGAGGGGCACCGACCAATTTGGCAACGGCGTGTTTTTCCATGTATTCTGACATATCGAAACGAATCATACTGTCAGCTGAACCAAAGAGTTCAATAGCCAATTGTTTAGAGAGTTCAGTTTTACCGACTCCTGTAGGACCTACGAAGAGGAAGCTACCAATTGGGCGATTTGGTGCACCCAATCCAACACGATTACGACGGATGGCTTTGGCAATCTTATCAACTGCGGCATCTTGTCCAATAACATGTGATTTAAGATCATCAGCAAGACTAAGAAGTTGTGATTGTTCTTTTTCTTTCAAATCACCGACAGGGATATTGGTTTTTTGTTCCACAATGGCTTCGATATGTTTTTCTGTGATGACAGGCATATCTTGGTCTTTAATGGTTTGTTTTTGCATTTCCTTGTATTTGGCAATTTGATCACGGAAATAGGCAGCTTTTTCAAAGTCTTCGTCACGAGTAGCTTGAGCCTTGAGGTTTTCAGCCTCAATCAAACGTTTGTCGATATCTTTAGGATCAACAAAATTGAGGGTCAAGTTCATCTTCGAACCAGCTTCATCGAGGAGGTCGATGGCCTTGTCTGGCAAGAAGCGGTCTTGAATGTAGCGGTTGGACAATTCTGCAGCTGCAGTAATAGCTTCGTCTGTATATTTGACATGGTGGTAGTCTTGATATTTAGGTTGGATACCACGCAAAATAGTGATGGTTTCCTCAACCGTTGGTTCGTCAACCTTAACTGGTTGCATACGACGCTCTAGGGCAGCATCTTTTTCGATGATGCGGTATTCGTTGAGTGTAGTTGCTCCGACCAGTTGAAGTTCCCCACGAGCAAGGGCAGGTTTTAGGATGTTTCCAGCATCCATATTGCCATCCCCGGCATTACCAGCTCCTACGATTTCATGGATTTCATCAATAAATAGGATAACATCCTGACGTTGACGAATTTCTTCCATGAGTTTTTGCATGCGTTCTTCAAATTGGCCACGGATACCAGTCCCTTGAACCAGGCTGACCACATCGAGACGAATGACTTGTTTGCCTTGGAGTTTTTGTGGCACGCTACCGTCAACGATTTTTTGAGCTAGACCTTCAACGACAGCAGTCTTACCGACACCGGGTTCACCGATGAGGACGGGGTTGTTCTTGGTACGGCGGTTAAGAATTTCGATGACACGAATGATTTCCTCGTCACGACCAATAACAGGATCAATGTCTCCACGACGAGCGATGTCAGTGATGTTAATGCCGAACTCTTCAAGAAGACCTTGTGGCTGTTGAGGAGCTTGTTGGCGTGGTCCTCCTGGACGTCCTGGTCCTTGTGTATTGCCACCGTTTCCTCGGTTACCACCTTCTTGTGTTGGAGGTGTATTGGGAAGATCGCCGTTAGAAGAACGGAAGTTATTTAGGTCGCTGAAGAAATCGTCGAAGAAGTTGGAACCTCCTGTTTGATTGAATTGATTGAGGGGGTTCTCTGGATCAGATTTCATGATTTTATAACAATTTTGACAGAGGTCAACTTGTTGCTGATTACCATTTACATTGGTATACAAATGAATACTAGCTTCATTAAGGTTACAGTTTTGACAGAGCATATCAGTACCTCTTTTCTATCTGAATTGGGAAAGACCTTTATTGAAAATAATCTTGGTCAAAAAAGGTCAAATCTATGTCTCCATTATAGCATGCGGAAGGTAGATTGCAAGTAAAAAGCATCTAGATTTGGCACTCTCTTAACAAGAGTGCTAACATTGAATTTAAATTCAAAAATACTTGCCTAAAATGCATAAATATTATATAATGTTTTTATATTATTCAGAACGAAAGAGAGATACCTATGACACAAGCTAAATCATTTTTGAAAGAAATCGACTTTACCAAGCAGGAACTTGAGGAGTTAATCGATTTATCTATAAAATTTAAACAGTTAAAGAAGGAAAGAATTCCGCATAAATATTTAGATGGCTTAAATATTGCCCTGATTTTTGAAAAAACATCTACAAGAACCCGCTCAGCTTTTACAGTGGCTGGTCAGGACCTAGGTATGAATGTGACCTACCTTGGTGCTGGAGACATTCAGTTAGGTAAAAAGGAATCTGTAGTTGATACAGCCAAGGTGCTTGGTTCTATGTTTGATGGAATCGAATACCGTGGGTTTAAGCAAGAAGATGTCGAGGATTTGGCTAAGTACTCAGGAGTTCCGGTCTGGAATGGTTTGACGGATACCTGGCATCCAACGCAAATGATTGCGGATTTCATGACTTTGAAGGAGCGTTTTGGTAGTTTGGAAGGTTTGACCATCGCCTATATTGGAGATGGTAGAAATAATATGGCTAATTCACTTTTGGTCACTTCGGCTATTTTAGGCGTTAATGTCAAGATTATTGCCCCAGAGGTGCTGCAACCTGAAGATGAGATTGTAGCTTTAGCTCAGAAACATAATAATGGTGCCGATTTAACCATTACAGATGATATTTCAGAGGTCAAGGGAGTGGATATGCTTTATACGGATGTCTGGGTATCTATGGGTGAAGAAGTAGACTTTAAATCTCGTATTGATTTACTCCTGCCTTATCAAATTAATGCAGACCTACTTGCCAAGACGGAAAATCCAGATGTCATCGTTATGCACTGTCTCCCAGCTTTTCATGATCTCAATACCCAAATTGGGCAAGAAATCTATGACAAATACGGTTTGGCAGAGTTAGAAATCACTGATCAAGTCTTCCAAAAATACAGTGATATCATCTTCCAAGAAGCTGAGAATCGTATGCATTCTATCAAGGCCATTATGTACAATTCCTTGAAAAATATTTAAAATTCCCCCATTTTTCCCATAAGTGTGATAAAATAAGTAAGAAATACACAATTAATAGGAGAAATAACATGGAATCACATTTGGTGAGAATCATTAACCGTCTTGAAATGATGGCGGCTGATGGTGGTAATTTGAAACGTAATTTTGAACGTGAAGGAGTGGTTGTTGCCGAAGTATCATTTAGCAACGATCCTGAAAATGGTCCAGTTTTCACATTGCGTGACGTTGAAGCACGTGAATCTTATTCATTTGATAGCATCGACTTGATTGCAATGGAAATCTACGATTTGCTTTACTAATAAATTATTTTGGAACTTTACAAGATTCCAAAAATCAGAATGCCTGAAACTATCGAGTTTCAGGCATTTTTATCAGGATGAAAACATGGGGTGATGCTTGTATGGCTTGTCAAAACAGGCAGTGTTTCAACTCATTGGCAAAGTTTTTGGCGTGGTGTCATCTCGAAAATACATGAGGTGTATTGCTTAAGAGTTTTGCTAGCTAGGTCTATAACTTAGTTTTTATACTGAAATATCGCATTTATAAGAAAATACTTTATTATTATACAGTCTTCTGATATAATATTGAAGAATATTAGTAAGGAGTATCTAGATGAATTTTTCATTTCTACCACAGTTTTGGTCTTACTTTAACTATGGTGTCTTAGTAACAATTATGATTTCGGTCTGCGTGGTCTTCTTCGGAACCATCCTTGGGGTTTTGGTATCCTTGGCCAAACGTTCTGGAATCAAACCTTTGGAGTGGTTGGTAAGCCTTTATGTTTGGGTTTTCCGTGGGACTCCTATGGTTGTGCAGATTATGATTGCTTTTAACCTTATCCACATGAATCTTCCAACTGTTCAGTTTGGCATTTTGAACCTTGATTTGTCACGTATCGTTCCAGGTATTATCGTCCTTTCTTTGAATAGTGGTGCTTATATTTCTGAGAGTGTACGTGCAGGTATCGAGTCTATTCCTAAAGGTCAGGTTGAAGCTGCCTACTCACTTGGTATCCGTCCATGGAATACCATGCGTTATGTGGTCTTGCCTCAAGCTATTAAAAATATCTTGCCTGCCTTGGGTAACGAGTTTGTTACTATTATTAAGGATAGTTCGCTCTTGCAAACCATCGGGGTTATGGAATTGTGGAATGGTGCACAAACTGTTGCAACAACAACCTACTTGACCTTGACGCCGCTCTTGTTCGCAGCCTTCTATTACTTGATTGTGACAACAGCTATGACGGCACTCTTGAAACAAATGGAAAAACGACTTGGGGAGGGACGTAAATAATGGCAGAAACAATTATTGAGATTAAAAATCTTCACAAGTATTTTGGTAAGAACGAAGTTCTCAAAGGGATTGATCTAGATATTAAAAAGGGTGAAGTAGTGGTTATCATCGGTCCTTCAGGATCAGGAAAGTCAACCTTCCTACGCTCAATGAACTTGCTTGAGAAACCTACAAAAGGTGTTATCTCCTTTGAAGGTGTGGATATTACAGATAAAAATAACGACATTTTCAAAATGCGTGAGAAGATGGGGATGGTTTTCCAACAGTTCAACCTCTTCCCTAATATGACAGTTAAAGAAAATATCACCTTGTCACCAATTAAGACTAAAGGTGTTTCTAAAGCTGATGCAGAAGCAAAGGCTATGGAACTTTTAGAAAAGGTTGGCTTGAAAGATAAGGCAGATGCCTACCCAACAAGTCTATCAGGTGGTCAGCAACAACGTATTGCAATTGCACGTGGTTTGGCTATGGATCCAGACGTTCTCTTGTTTGACGAACCAACATCAGCCCTTGACCCAGAGATGGTTGGTGAAGTTCTATCCGTTATGCAGGACCTTGCTAAATCAGGGATGACAATGGCAATCGTTACCCACGAAATGGGCTTTGCTTATGAAGTGGCAGATCGTGTTATCTTTATGGATGGCGGTGTCATTGTCGAAGAAGGCACACCACAAGAGATCTTCGACAATACTAAGGAAGATCGTACCAAGGATTTCTTGAGTAAGGTTTTGTAAGATATTCTTAAGTATATATACATTGTTTGTGAAGGCTGGAACTTTTCCAGCCTTTTCTTTTTGTGTTCTACTTTTCTAGAATCATTCTTGTTTAGGATAATATTGCGGAAAAGATGGATAAATATGCTATAATGATGCTGTATCAAAAATAATAAAGTAGGTCAAGAAATATGCTCATATATAATGCGGCCTTAAAAACGCCTTACCGGATTCTTGGCATTAACCTCCCTAAGGATAGTCTTTTGCACTTATCTAATCTAGGGTTGGCTGCCGGTGAAACGATTGAGGTGGTAACTAAGACCAAGAATAGTGCTATTATTATCGTTAAAGGGAGTCGCTTAGCCTTTGATGCGTCGATTCTGGATAAGATTGATTTGGCACCTGCCGAGGAAGATCAGGAAAAGATACCTCTTTCTGAATTACCAGTTGGACGTTCGGCTATCGTTACTGATATTTTTTCAGCAAATGAAACCAAACGACGTCTTATGGATATGGGAATTACAAAGCGTACTCGGGTCTTATTACGTAAGGTAGCCCCTTTGGGAGATCCTCTAGAAATTAGTTTGAGAGGGTATGAATTAACCCTACGCAAGTCGGAAGCGCAAATGATTAGTGTGGTCATGCTGGATGAGGGAGAGGAAAAATGACAGAAATTGCATTAATAGGTAATCCTAATAGTGGTAAAACCAGTTTATTCAACCTGATAACAGGGAACAATCAGCGTGTTGGTAACTGGCCGGGTGTTACTGTCGAACGAAAAAGTGGTCTGGTCAAAAAGAATAAGGATTTAGAAATCCAGGATTTACCAGGGATTTACTCAATGTCACCCTATAGTCCTGAAGAAAAGGTGGCGCGCGACTATTTGTTGAGCCAAAGGGCCGACAGCATTTTAAATGTAGTCGATGCGACAAATTTGGAGCGTAACCTTTATCTGACCACGCAGTTGATTGAGACAGGTATTCCAGTCACTTTAGCACTTAACATGAGTGATGTTTTGGAGGCTCAGGGAAAACAGATTAATGTTGATAAATTATCTTACCATCTAGGCGTCCCAGTAGTAGCCACTAGCGCTCTCAAGCAAACTGGTGTTGATCAGGTAGTGAAGAAGGCGGCTCATACGACGACTTCTACAGTTGCTGATATTGCTTTTCCAATTTATGACGATAAATTAGAAGCTGCCATCTCACAAATTTTGGAAGTCTTGGGAAATTCGGTGCCGCAAAGGTCTGCACGTTTTTATGCCATTAAACTCTTTGAACACGATGCTTTAGTTGAGGCTGAGCTAGACTTGTCCCCATTCCAACGAAAAGAAATCAAAGACATCATTCGAATCACTGAGGAAGTTTTCACCGAAGATGCGGAGTCAATTGTCATTAATGAGCGTTATGCCTTTATCGAACGAGTTTGTCAGATGGCTCAAAGTCATACAGAAGATTTTGCCCTGACTTTGTCAGATAAGATTGATAGGATTGTCACCAACCGTATTTTGGCCTTACCAATTTTCGCGGTGGTTATGTATTTGGTTTATTTCTTATCTATTCAGACTGTTGGAACCATGTGGACAGACTGGGCTAACGATGTGCTTTTTGGTAAGTATGTTCCAGACTTGGTGACTTCTGGTCTTGACTATCTTCAAGTTCAGGACTGGCTTAAGTCTTTGATTGTTGATGGGATTGTCGCTGGGATTGGGACAGTACTAGGATTCCTACCTCAAATATTTGTGCTCTTTATCTGTTTGGGTGTGCTTGAGGACATTGGATATATGAGTCGTATTGCCTTTGTTATGGACCGTATTTTCCGACGTTTTGGTCTTTCTGGGAAATCCTTTATTCCTATGTTGATTTCTACAGGTTGTGGGGTTCCAGCGGTTATGTCTAGTCGAACCATTGAAAATGAAAGGGACCGTCGCATTACCATTATGACGGCAACCTTCATGCCTTGTTCGGCCAAGTTAGAAATTATTGCCTTGATTGCTGGAGCTTTCTTCCCTAGTAATTCTTTAGTAGCACCAAGTACCTATTTTATTGGGATGACTGCTATTATCCTATCAGGTATTGCCCTCAAAAAGACGAGTTTTTTGGGTGGTTTAACCAGTCCGTTTATTATGGAATTGCCTGCCTACCACTGGCCTAAAGCCATGTCGGTCTTGCGTTATGCCTTTGGTAAGGCTATGAGTTTTGTCAAACGTGCGGGAACCATCATTTTCAGTTTGACGGTTCTTATCTGGTTTATGTCTAACTACAACTTTACCCTACATACTGTGGATACGGAAGTTAGCATTTTGGCGACTATAGGGAAGGGCTTGTCTTGGATTTTTGATCCACTCGGATTTGGAAATTGGAAGGCAACAGTTGCGGCTCTCACAGGTTTAGCTGCCAAAGAGACTGTTGTTGCCACCTTTGGTATTCTCTATCATAATAGCAGTGAGGCCGGTCTAGCTGCGGCTCTTCGAGGAGATTATTCTTCCTTAGCGGCCTATTCCTTCTTGATTTTTAACCTACTTTGTGCGCCATGTTTTGCGGCTATTGGAGCTATTAAGCGTGAAATGGCCAATCTTAAATGGACAGTTGGGGCTATCGGTTTCCAAACAGGTCTAGCTTATTGTGTGAGTTTAATTCTTTACCAGTTTGGTCAAGTCATCCTGTACGGTAAGTCAATGACAATTTGGACTTTTGTTGCTTTCTTACTTTTAGTAACGATGATTTACTTTGTTGTTCGTAAACCACGTCAGATTAAGGATCAAATCATTAGCTTGGATAATCTTCGAGAAGCTCATATTTAGGTTTAGGAGGAATTGTTATGTCTACCTTTATCATTGCTTTCATTATTTTTGCTTTAGCCGGTCTTGGCATCCGTCACTATATCAAAGGAAAAGGATCTTGTGGCGATTGCGAGTGTTCTTGTCCGGTTAAGGAAGAAATGCATAAGGCTAATCGCTAATAAAATAATATATAGAAAAATGGTCTCTTATTCATTTAAGAGACCATTTTCTTACGATTGTAAGAAATGTATAAAGGTATCTAGGTTGGAAGTGTGATACTATAAGATAGATAAATAATCTAAATTTTTAACAAAAAAGGGAGATGTATAAGGAATGGTTTTGAACAAAGAGATTGTCCTAATTCATGGGACCTGGTGTGATGGCAATGTTTGGGGAGAATTTGCGACAGGTCTACGTCAAATGGGATATAAGGTGCATACACCTAGCTTTCGTTACCATGACCTACCTTATCAAGAGTGCCTAGCTAAGGTTGGGACTGTTACCCTGCAGGACTATCGAGATGATTTAGTGGCTTTGATTGAAAGTCTAGACCAACCACCACTTATTTTGGGACACTCTTTAGGTTGTCTGGTGGCTCAAATGGTTGCTGAAAAGACTGAGGTTGCAGGTATGATTCTCATGGGACCTGCTCCGACAGCAGATATCTACGCCTTTTATCCAACCATGTTAGCTTGTTTTGGCAAACACTTTTTACGCTGGGGATTTTGGAAAAAGGCCATGCCTCCATATAAAAAAGAGTTTTTCAAGTATTGCATGAATGAACAAGAGGAATCTTTGAAAGAGGAAGTTTTTGCTGATCTGGTTCCTGAATCAGGAAAAGTTTATACTCAGATGGCTCTTCATTGGTTTGATAAGACAAAAGCAGCTTACGTTGACTTTAGTCAGATTTCATGTCCTGTTCTCGTCATTTCTGGGACTAAGGATAAGATGACTCATCCTAATATTGCCAGAAGAACGGCTAAGAACTACCGTGATTCCGTTCTCGTTTCCTTAACAGGTGCAGATCACATGTATGAAAGTGGCAAATTCCAGCAGAAGACCTTGAAGGTTATTAAGGGCTGGAGTCAGCAAAATGGTTTTGTGGACTAGTCACGAAGCATAATCAGAAAAAAGTTGGAAGGTGATTCCAGCTTTTTTAGTTTCGTATTTAAGATGTCTTTTTGAAAATTTAGAAAATTTAGTCACAAAGAGCCATCACTATGGTATAATTGAGAAAAAGTATGTATTGGAGAACACCCATGGCGATAATAATGGATGGTAAGGCCCTAGCTGCTAAAATGCAGGATCATTTGCATGAAAAGGTAGAACGCCTTAAAGAAAAGGAATGGATTGTGCCAGGACTAGTGGTAATTATGGTTGGTGACAACCCGGCTAGTCAGGTTTATGTGCGCAACAAGGAACGTGCTGCTAAAAAGGCTGGTTTCCATAGCCAGACAGTCAACCTTTCTGAGAGTATCAGCGAGGAAGAATTGATTGAGGTTATTGAGCAATATAATCAGGATCCGCTATTCCATGGTATTTTGGTTCAGTTGCCATTGCCAAATCATATTAATGAAATGCGTATTCTTTTGGCTATTGATCCTAAAAAAGATGTCGATGGTTTCCATCCTATGAATACTGGTAATCTTTGGAATGGTCGTCGTCAAATGGTACCTTGTACACCTGCTGGGATTATGGAAATCCTTCGTGAGTACAATGTTGAATTAGAAGGTAAGACAGCGGTTATTATCGGACGTAGTAACATTGTTGGTAAACCTATGGCTCAGCTTCTTTTGGAAAAAAATGCTACAGTTACCTTGACCCACTCACGAACACCGAATTTGGCTAAGGTTTGCAGCAAGGCAGATGTCTTGATTGTAGCTATTGGACGTGCAAAATTTGTAACAGAAGACTATGTCAAAGAGGGTGCTGTTGTCATTGATGTGGGAATCAACCGTGATGAAGAAGGCAAACTTTGTGGTGACGTTGATTTTGATCAAGTGAAAGATAAGGTTGGCATGATCACGCCTGTTCCAGGTGGTGTAGGCCCTATGACCATTACCATGCTTATGGAACAGACCTATCAAGCTGCTCTTCGTAGTGCGAAAGGATAGTTTATGAAAGTTGATGACGATTTAGCTAGGCAAGTGATAAAACCTCGCTTGAGAGAGTCCCATAAGGGTTCTTACGGTCGAGTGCTTTTAGTTGGTGGGCTTTACCCTTATGGTGGTGCCATCATTATGGCTGCCATAGCTTGTGTCAATAGTGGGGCAGGCCTGGTCACAGTGGCTACGGATCGTGACAACATCACAGCCCTTCATGCCCATCTCCCTGAAGCCATGGCTTTTGACCTTAGAGAGACTGAAAGATTTCTTGATAATCTTAGGGCAGCTGATGTGGTATTAATCGGTTCTGGCCTAGGTGAGGATGGTGTAGCTAGACAAGCTATGGATTTGGTTCTAGCAAATATTAAGGCAGATCAGAACTTGGTTGTTGATGGCTCAGCTCTTAATCTTTTGGCTAAGAAGACTAAGAAGGACTTACCAGATTGTCACCTTACTCTCACCCCGCATCAAAAAGAATGGGAACGTTTGTCTGGTTTAAGGATTCCAGAGCAGACAGTCTCTAACACCCAGAAAGCCTTGGGAGAGTTCCAAGCTGGGACAATCCTAGTTGCCAAGAGTCACAAGACCGCTGTCTATCAAGGTGAAACAGTAGCTCATTTAGAAGTTGGTGGCCCCTATCAAGCCACAGGAGGCATGGGAGATACTTTGGCTGGTATGATTACTGGTTTTCTGGTCCAATTCGCTTCGGTTGACTCCTATAAAGCAGTTACAGTTGCTGTCTGGCTTCACTCAGCTATCGCAGATGATTTGGCTAAAAATGCCTATGTGGTTTTACCGACTCATATCAGTAAAGCCATTCCTAGCTGGATGAAAAAGTTGTCATTATAATCTAAAAAACATGTCTTATAGTGAGGCAAGTTTTTTTAGATTTCGACATTTTTTTAAGTTTGCTAAAGCTTATTTGTGATAAAATAAAAGAGAATTTTTATGAGAATATAGAGGAAAAAAAGTGACATTATTTTCGAAAAAACTCAGTCAAAAATGGGAAAAACGGCGCCAAAAACGAAAAGAAAAACGAGCGAATAAACCTAGAAAGCCAGTAAGCATCTCCCGTCGTGTTTACTTGCTTTTTGGTGTAGTCTTTGTCCTTTTTTTGTTGCTTTTTGCACGTTTGACCTATATGCAGGTTTATAACAAATCGTTTTATACGAAGAAATTAGAGGATAATTCTAAGTATACAGTTAGGATTGCAAGCGAACGTGGGCAAATCTTTGATGCTAAAGGGGTTGCCCTCACGACCAACCAGAGTAAGGATGTTATCACCTTCACACGTAGCAATTTGGTGTCATCAGATACGATGAAGAAGGTCGCTGAAAAGTTGGCGACCATGGTGACTCTGACGGAAACGAAGGTAACAGCACGTCAAAAACGAGATTTCTATCTAGCGGACTCTGCCACTTATAAGCGTGTTGTTAATGATCTTCCAAACGACAAGAAAACAGATAAATTTGGTAATAAATTAGCTGAAGCTACTATTTACAACAATGCTGTTGATGCAGTTCCTGATGAAGCAGTGGATTACTCTGAGGATGAGCTTAAGATTGTCTACATTTACTCACAGATGAATGCTGTTTCTAATTTCTCAACAGTTACATTGAAAACAGGAGACTTGACGCCTGAACAAATTGCGATTGTAGCAGCTAAACAGAAGGAACTCAATGGTATTACGGTTGCTAAGGATTGGGAACGTCATACGGTTGATTCAGCCTTGTCACCTCTTATCGGGAAAGTCTCAAGTTCAGAAGCAGGTTTGCCACAAGAAGATGCCAAGGAGTACCTCAAAAAAGGGTATGCCCTTAATGACCGTGTAGGAACGTCCTATCTAGAAAAAGAATATGAAGAGAAACTACAAGGAAAACATACTGTTCGTGAGATTACAGTAGACAAGGAAGGCGAAGTTGCTAGTGATAAAATCACTCAAAAGGGCAGCAAGGGGAACAATCTGCAGTTGACCATCGACCTTGATTTCCAAAAAGGAGTTGAAGATATCCTAGGTCAACAGCTTTCTTCAGAAATTTCAGAGAATAAAGCAACCTATTCTGAAGGAATGTATGCAGTGGTTATGAATGCTGACACTGGTGCTGTACTTGCTATGGCAGGGCAAAAACATGAACAAGGAGCACAAGATTTTAAGGCCAATGCCTTAGGAACAATCACTGATGTCTTCATCCCAGGATCTGTTGTTAAGGGAGCAACCTTAACTGCTGGTTGGCGTTCAGGTGCCATTTATGGAAATCAGGTCTTGACTGACCAACCCATCAACATTGCCGGTTCAGCCCCTATCACATCTTGGTTTACAGACCAAGGTAGCCGTGCTATTACCGCGACACAGGCTCTAGAATACTCATCAAATACCTATATGGTGCAGATTGCAATTAAACTACTTGGCCAACAGTATGTTCCAGGTATGGCCTTGTCGACTGATAATATGGATAAGGCCATGACGACACTTCGTGATACCTATGCTGATTTTGGTATGGGCGTGTCTACAGGACTTGATTTACCTGGAGAATCAGAAGGTTACATTTCTAAGAATTACAATGTAGCCAACGTTCTGACAGAGGCCTTTGGTCAGTACGATTCTTATACAACCATTCAGCTAGCTCAGTATGTTGCTTCAATTGCCAATGGTGGTAAACGTGTAGCCCCTCATATCGTTGGAGGTATCTATGATGCAGGATCTAATGGTAGTCTAGGAACTCTAGCCTCAACAGTAGATACACGTGTATTAAATACCTTACCTCTCGACTCTGAGCAGATGGGTATTATCCAACAAGGCTTTAATGATGTTGTTAATTCAGGATCTAGCCTTGCGACTGGTAAAGCTATGGCAAGTTCTATCATTCCGATTAGTGGTAAAACAGGGACAGCCGAAACATATGCGACGGATGGTTCCGGTAATTCTGTAACAACGGTTAACCTTAATGCGGTTGCCTATGCGACTGCCAAAGATGGCACTAAGCTGGCTGTAGGTATTATGTATCCACACGCTCTAGATTCTAAGAGCAAGGCCCAACAAAATGCGGTAAAATCTATCATGGAGCTTTATCAAAATACTCACTAAATATCTAAAATCTCTTGTGCCTTGCACGAGGGATTTTTCTGTGATATAGTGTTTGAGTATTTGTTCTTGGGTAAAGACTTATCCATGAAAGTGACAAAAGATAAGCGATGAATAAAAAAATATAAAGAACAGGAGGCCTTCATGCTTTATCCTACTCCAATTGCGAAGCTGATTGATAGTTTTTCAAAACTCCCTGGAATTGGGGCTAAAACAGCGACACGCCTAGCTTTTTATACCATTAGCATGTCTGATGAAGATGTCAATGATTTCGCAAAAAACCTCTTGGCAGCAAAACGTGAATTGACTTATTGTTCGGTATGTGGTCGTTTGACAGATGACGATCCATGTAACATTTGTACCGATGAAACCAGAGACCGTACTAAGATTTTGGTTGTTGAAGACTCCAAAGATGTTTCAGCTATGGAAAAGATTCAGGAATACCGTGGTCTCTACCATGTGCTTCAAGGGCTTATTTCCCCTATGAATGGTGTTGGGCCAGACGATATTAACCTGAAAAGTTTGATTACCCGTCTTATGGACAGCGAGGTTGACGAGGTTATCATCGCCACTAATGCAACAGCAGATGGTGAGGCAACCTCTATGTATATTTCTCGTGTCCTCAAACCTGCAGGAATCAAGGTGACTCGTTTAGCGCGTGGTTTGGCCGTCGGTTCTGACATTGAGTATGCTGATGAAGTTACCTTGCTAAGAGCGATTGAAAATCGAACAGAACTATAAGTAAAAAGTGTTGGTCAGGCCAGCACTTTTTGTTTGTAGTAAATAGGTTTCTCATTAAAAATTTGGTAAAATAAAGTAAGCGCTTTTATAACGAGGAATCATGATGAAGATTGAAAAGGTTTTAAACAACAATGTTATCCAAGCTTTGGATAATAATGTGGAATACATTGTCATGGGTAAGGGACTAGGCTTTCAAAAGAAGGTCGGAAACCTTGTAGATAAGGAAAAGATTGAAAAGACTTTTGTTTTGGAAAATACAGAGGCAGTGGAGGAATGGTCTCGTGTTTATGTCAATTTACCTGATGGTGAAATGCAAGTCTTTTTGAATATTCTTACTTTTGCTGAGGCTGTCTTGCAAACCAAGTTTGAACCCTCTTTTTTCATCGCTCTTGCAGACCACCTACATTACGCTATTGAAAGAAGTAGAGAAGGTGTTTCTTTGTAGAATCCCTTGGCTTGGGAGGTTCGAAAATTTTATCCTCGGGAGTATGAAATTGGGAAACAAGCCCTTCGTTTGATTGCCAAGGATTTAGAAGTACAGTTGGCAGATGATGAGGCTGCCTCTGTCGCCTTACATTTTGTCAATGCACAAAAAGATGCGGGTCTCCATGAAAAAGATCGACAGATGACTCAAATTGTGGTTGGGATTAGTGACATTGTCCGTCTTCATTTTGGTTATGATTTGGAGGAGGATAGTTTCTCGTATAACCGTTTTATGACCCATCTCCAATACCTAGCACAACGTATTGTGAGCGGAGTTAGTGGTGGCAAGAATGATGCTTTTCTTTACGAACAAGTTAAGATAAATTATCCAGAGTCCTTTATCTGTACCCAAAAGATTGCTACCTATATCAAGACAAGTTATGCCTTTGAGCTAAGTTTAGACGAACAAGTCTTTTTAACCATTCATATTCAACGTCTTAAGGATAATTTAGATAAGTAAGCGATTCCCAGAGACGTCCTACAAAAAGCAGACAATTAGCCTTAAGTCTGCTTTTTCTGTGTCCTTATGGTATAATGAGGTGATTAATATTAGACCAAAAATACTCTGGACTAGTATTCTATGTATTTGAGTATTTGTATAAAAAAGCTAATGAGTTAGTGAAAGGAAGCGAGCGGTTCTATGCTTGAAGTGAGCATAGCCGTTCCTAAAGTATCTTATGTATATTGAAATGATTGATGAGACTGGACAAGTCTCTGAGAAATTAAAAGAACAAACCTTGGAGTTGCTAGATTTTGCAGCACAAAGACTTGGTAAGGAAGATAAGGAAATGGCGGTTACATTTGTAACCAACGAACGTAGCCATGAGCTAAACCTGGAGTATCGCGATACGGACCGTCCAACGGATGTTATTAGTTTGGAGTATAAGCCAGAATTAGACATTAGCTTTGATGAGGAAGAGTTGGCTGAAAATCCTGAATTAGCTGAAATGATGGGAGAGTTTGATAGTTATATCGGTGAACTCTTTATTTCTGTTGATAAGGCTCACGAGCAAGCTGAGGATTATGGTCATAGTTTCGAGCGTGAGATGGGCTTCTTGGCTGTTCACGGTTTTCTTCACATCAATGGCTACGACCATTACACCCCAGAAGAAGAAGCGGAAATGTTTGGATTACAGGAAGAAATTTTGACTGCTTATGGACTTACGCGACAATAACCCACAAAAAAAGTGGAAAAACAGAGAATTTACAGCTAGTTTTGAGTTTGCTCTAACAGGGATTATCACAGCTTTTAAAGAAGAACGCAACATGCGCAAGCACTTGGTTTCAGCTATCTTGGTGGTATTGGCTGGCTTGATTTTTCGGGTGTCTGCGACAGAATGGCTCTTTCTTTTGATGGCAGTTTTTCTCGTAATTGCCCTAGAGATTGTTAATTCTGCCATTGAAAATGTTGTTGACCTGGCTAGTAATTATCACTTTTCGATGCTTGCCAAAAATGCCAAGGATATGGCTGCAGGAGCTGTTTTAGTGGTTTCTTGTTATGCACTCATTACGGGTATGATTGTTTTTATACCTAAAATTTGGCACTTAATTTTTAATTAAAAGAAAATAGGAAAGAAGTTATATGACATTTAAATCAGGATTTGTGGCTATTATTGGCCGTCCTAATGTAGGAAAATCAACGTTTTTGAACCATGTTATGGGGCAAAAAATTGCTATCATGAGTGATAAGGCTCAAACAACCCGTAATAAAATTATGGGGATTTACACAACTGATAAGGAACAGATTGTCTTTATCGATACACCAGGGATTCACAAGCCTAAGACGGCTCTTGGAGATTTCATGGTGGAATCTGCTTATTCAACCCTTCGTGAAGTGGATACCGTCCTCTTTATGGTACCAGCGGATGAACCCCGTGGTAAGGGTGATAATATGATTATCGAACGTCTTAAACAAGCTAAGGTTCCAGTTATCTTGGTAATCAATAAGATTGACAAGGTTCATCCAGATCAGCTCCTAGAGCAGATTGACGATTTCCGTACACAAATGGATTTCAAGGAGATTATTCCAATATCTGCCCTCCAAGGGAACAACGTTTCTCATCTTGTGGATGTCTTGAGTGATAACCTTGAGGAAGGTTTCCAATATTTCCCAGCGGACCAAATCACCGACCACCCAGAGCGTTTCTTGGTATCAGAGATGATTCGTGAAAAAGTCCTTCAGTTGACACGTGAAGAAATTCCACACTCTGTTGCGGTTGTCATTGATGAGATGAAGCGTGATGAAGACACGGATAAGATTCATATTCGTGCGACAATCATGGTTGAGCGTGACAGCCAAAAAGGTATTGTCATTGGTAAGCAAGGTTCCATGCTCAAGAAAATTGGTACCCTTGCCCGTAAAGATATTGAAGTCATGCTTGGGGACAAGGTCTTCCTTGAAACCTGGGTTAAGGTTAAGAAAAATTGGCGTGATAAGAAATTAGATCTTGCCGATTTCGGATACAACGAAAAAGAATATTAAAAAGCTGGGCACTTGCTCGGCTTTCTTGTTAGAAGGAGGAGCAGATGCCTGAGTTACCTGAGGTAGAAACTGTTAGACGAGGGTTAGAAAGATTGGTAGTAGGCCGGACCATTTTGTCTGTTGAAGTTAAGGTCCCGAAAATGATTAAGACCTCCTATGATAGTTTTTTAAATGACTTACCTGGCCAAACTATTCAAGCCATGCGACGTAGAGGTAAGTACTTGATTTTTGACTTTGGACAATTGATTATGGTTTCCCACTTGCGCATGGAAGGAAAATACCTCTTGTTTACAGATCAGGTTCCTGCTAATAAGCATTTCCATCTTTTCTTTACCTTAGATGATGGCTCGACTCTTGTTTATCAGGATGTCCGTAAGTTTGGGACCTTTGATTTATTGGCTAAAAATCAAGAGGAGGCTTATTTTACAAAGAAAAAGCTTGGTCCTGAGCCTACTAAGAAGGCTTTTAAATACGCCCCGTTTGAGAGAGCCTTGATGACCTCTGCAAAGCCTATTAAAAGTCTCCTTTTGGAGCAGAAATTGGTGGCTGGTCTAGGCAATATCTATGTTGATGAGGTGCTTTGGGCAGCTAAGGTTCATCCTGAGACGCCAGCAAAGAAACTCAGCAAGGCAGCTATGAAGCGGGTCCATGATCAAACGATTGCTATTTTACAGCTAGGAATTGAAAAAGGTGGCTCAACCATAAGGACTTATCGTAATGCTCTTGGTGAGGATGGGACCATGCAGAACTATTTACAGGTTTACGGAAAGACGGGACAGCCTTGTCCACGCTGCGCAAGCACAATTGAGAAAATCAAGTTAGGAGGGAGAGGAACACATTTGTGTCCTCATTGTCAGAAACGATGATTATTGGGTTAACAGGTGGTATTGCTTCAGGAAAATCTACTGTTGTTGAAATGATTAAAGAGGCAGGTTACAAGGTCATTGACGCTGATCAGCTTGTACACGACATGCAGGCCCAAGGGGGCCGTCTGTACCGTGCCTTGCTTGATTGGTTGGGAGAGGGAATTCTCCTTCCTAATGGAGAATTGAATCGTCCTAAACTAGGGCAACTGATATTTTCCAATGGGGAGATGAGACAGCGGTCTGCTGAGATTCAAGGGACAATTATTCGAGAGGAACTAGCAGCCCAGAGGGAGCGTTTGGCCAAGGAAGAAGATGTTTTTTTCATGGATATTCCCTTGCTTATTGAAAATGGGTATCAGGACTGGTTTGACCAGATTTGGTTGGTGGCAGTGTCACCGGAGGTCCAGTGCCAACGCTTGATGAAACGTAATCACTTAAGTGTTGAGGAAGCTAAGATGCGTATTGATAGCCAGATGTCTTTAGCTGAGAAAATGCCTTATGCCAGCTTGGTTCTTGATAATAACGGTAGTCTCGATGATTTGAAGGAGAAGGTGAAGAGCGCAATAAATGATTTAACGAGCTCCTCATAGCTAGCCATTGTGATATAATGGATAGTGAATTTTAGAAAGAAGATGATTATTTGCGCCAAAAAGAACTTAAAAGTACTGATTGGCAACGTAACCTTAAAATTGCATGGATAGGAACCTTTTTTACTGGAGCTAGTTTCTCCATTGTTATGCCTTTCATGGCCCTCTACATTGAGGAACTGGGTGTTAAAGGAGATATGGTCGAATGGTATGCTGGCTTGTCTGTTGCCATCTCTGCCTTAGCCTCTGCCTTGGTTTCTCCTGTTTGGGGACGCCTGGCTGACCGTTATGGTCGAAAGCCCATGATGATTAGGGCCAGCATGGTGATGACTTTTACAATGGGAGGTCTTGCTTTGGTCCCCAATGTTTTCTGGCTACTTTTCTTGAGAACGCTGAATGGTTTGTTTGCTGGCTATGTCCCAAATGCCACAGCTTTAATTGCTAGCCAGGTTCCTCAGAACCGTTCTGGCTATGCCTTGGGGACCTTGTCTACGGGTCTAACGGCAGGTGTTCTGATTGGCCCTTTGTTAGGTGGTACCTTGTCTGAGGCGTTTGGCATGAGGGGTACCTTTTTATTGGTTGGACTCATTCTATTTATCTGTTGCCTCTTAACTATCTTTGGTTTGAGAGAGAATTTCCAGCCTGTCGAAAAGGGAGAGATGATGACTCTTTCTCAGGTTTTTGCAAAAATTCCCAGCAAATCTATGTTGATTGGCCTTTTTGTGACCAGTATGATTATCCAGATTTCTGCCCAATCGATTGCGCCTATGTTGGCCCTTTACATTCGTTATTTAGGTCAGAGGGACAATATCCTTTTTTACTCAGGGTTAATAGTTTCTGCTATGGGCTTCTCTAGTCTCTTAAGTACTCCTTATCTGGGAAAATTGGGAGACCGTATTGGGAATCATCGCTTGCTTTTAATGGGGCTATTTTATAGTTTTCTCTTGTATTTCCTCTGTGGTTTTGCCGGTTCAGCCTTGCAGCTGGGTATCTTACGTTTTGCCTATGGCTTTGGCGTGGGTGCTCTTATGCCTAGTGTCAATTCTTTATTGACCAAGATGACACCCAAAGAAGGAATCTCAAGAATATTTAGCTTTAATCAAAGCTTTTCATATATTGGACAAGTTTTAGGTCCCTTTGTTGGGTCAGCAGTTGCGACAGGTCTAGGTTATCGCTGGGTTTTCTTTGTGACGGCAATGATCGTCTCTGGAAATTTTGTCTGGTCCTTAATCATCTTTAGAAAATCGCTAGGAGTCAAGAATATAGGTGAGAGTTAAAATCAATTTAAAGTGTAGTGAATGTGGGAGCATCAACTATCTCACAAGTAAAAATAAACAAAATCATCCTGAGAAAATTCAGGTACCCAAATTCTGCCCTAAGGATAGAAAAGTAACCTTACATGTTGAATCTTAAAGGGTTCTATGGTAGAATAAAAAGGACTTTTTCGGAGGAATAACTATGTACGACTTATTATTAACGCTGCTCTTGGTGATGTCAGCTATTATTGTGATTGCGGTATTCATGCAGCCACAAAAAAATCCAAGTAGCAATGTCTTTGATGGTGGTGGGTCAGAAGCACTATTTGAACGTAGTAAACCACGTGGTTTTGAAGCCTTTATGCAACGCTTTACAGGAATCATGGTTTTTCTATGGATTGTAGATGCAATCGTCCTTTCCATTCTCTCAAGTAAGTAATGAGCTGACTGAGGTTGGCTCATTTTTTGCGTTATAGTCAATAAATAAAAGAAAAGGAAATCATGAAAGAATCTATTATAAATTATTTGAAGGAGCATGGGAAATCCAGTGTAAACGACATTGCCCAGGCTCTTAATCATGCTGGGGGAGAAAAGTTCCCTCAGCTCATCAAGGCCATATCAGCCATGGAAAGTAAGGGACAGTTGCGTTTTAACCGAGATGGATCTGTATCCTTGCGTCCTAAGAAAGAAAACCCTAATCAGGTGACTGTTGAAGGTGTCTTCCGTGCCAATAAGAACGGTTTTGGTTTCTTGCATGTCGATGACAGTGAAGATGATATGTTCATTGGTCGTAATGATGTTGGCCATGCCATTGACGGTGATACTGTTGCCGTTGTCATCAAGAAACCAGCAGATCGTTTGCGTGGGACAGCAGCAGAAGCACGAGTTGTTGAAATTGTAGAACGTTCACTTAAGACTGTTGTAGGGAAATTTATCCTTAGCGACGAGAAAGAACCCTATGCGGGTTACATTAAGTCTAAAAACCAAAAAATTCAGCAGCCAATTTATATCAAGAAAGAACCAGTTGCCCTAGATGGTACTGAAATTATCAAGGTTGATATTGAAAAATACCCTAACCGTCACTATGATTATTTCGTAGGAAGTGTTCGTGACATTATTGGTCATCAGGGGGATGCTGGTATTGATGTCTTGGAAGTCTTGGAATCAATGGATATTGTTTCAGAGTTCCCAGAGGATGTCATGGCGGAAGCAGAAGCTGTCCCAGATGCACCGAGTCAAGAAGACCTCGTTGGTCGTGTTGACCTTCGTCAAGAAGTAACCTTTACTATTGACGGAGCCGATGCTAAGGACTTGGACGATGCGGTCCATATCAAACATTTGCCAAATGGTAACTTTGAACTTGGTGTTCATATTGCCGATGTGTCCTACTATGTCACTGAAGGGTCTGCTCTTAACCGTGAGGCTGTAGCACGTGGGACCTCTGTTTATGTGACAGACCGCGTGGTGCCAATGTTGCCTGAGCGTCTTTCAAATGGTATTTGTTCACTAAATCCCAATGTTGACCGCTTAACGCAGTCAGCCATCATGGAGATTACTCCAAAAGGTAAGGTGGTTAATCATAAGATTTGTCAATCTGTGATTAATACAACCTTCCGTATGACCTACAGTGATGTCAATGAGATGTTGGCTGGAAATCCAGAAAAGATTGAGCAGTTTAAGCCAATCATGGATTCTGTATCAGCTATGGCAGAATTGCATAAGATTTTAGAAGACATGCGTGAGCGTCGTGGTGCCCTTAACTTTGATACATCTGAAGCTCGTATCTTGGTCAATGAGAAGGGGATGCCAGTGGATATCGTGGTGCGTGAACGTGGAACAGCCGAGCGAATGATTGAATCCTTCATGTTGGCTGCCAATGAATGTGTGGCAGAGCACTTCGCCAAAGCTAAGTTGCCATTTATTTACCGTATCCACGAAGAGCCAAAAGCTGAGAAATTGCAACGCTTCATGGATTATGCTTCTATCTTTGGTGTTCAAATCAAAGGGACTGCCAATAAGATGGATCAGCTAGACTTGCAAGAGTTTATGGCCAAAGTTCAGGGGAAACCTGGAGCAGAGGTCATGAACATGATGCTGCTTCGTTCAATGCAACAAGCTCGCTATTCAGAACACAATCACGGACACTATGGACTTGCGGCTCAGTATTATACCCACTTTACTAGTCCAATCCGTCGTTACCCAGACCTCTTGGTTCACCGAATGATTCGTGAGTACACTAACAATATGTCTCAAGAAACGCGTGAACATTTTGAAGAGGTTATTCCTGAATTAGCGACATCATCTTCAACTCTTGAACGTCGTGCCATTGATGCCGAACGTGTCGTTGAAGCTATGAAAAAAGCGGAATACATGGAAGAGTTTGTTGGTCAAGAATTCGATGGTATTGTCGGAAGTGTGGTTAAATTCGGTATGTTTGTCGAATTGCCAAATACCATCGAAGGTTTGGTTCACATCACGACCCTTCCAGAATTTTACAATTACAATGAACGTACCATGACACTTCAGGGTGAGAAAACTGGTAAGACTTTCCGAGTTGGTCAGCCTATCCGTGTCAAGTTAACACGTGCGGATAAGGAAACCGGAGATATTGACTTCCAATACCTTCCAAGCGCGTATGATGTCACTGAAAAAGTAGACCACAAGGCTCGTCAGGAACGTGAAGAAAAGGCGAAAGCCTTCCGCAATAGAGGTCCACGTCGTGATCGTCAAAATGGAGACTTCGAACGTCGTGGTAAGCGTGGGGATAACCGTAACCGTCAAGATGGTAATGGCCGTAAAGGCTCTTATGACGAAAACCGTAAGTCATCTAAGAAACCCGATAAGCGTAAGAATCAAAACCGTCCTCATAATGATAACAAGGGACGTGAGAGTGGCCGTCGTAAGAAAAAAGGGAACAAACCTTTCTACAAGGACGTTGCTAAAAAACGAAAATAGGATGAGAATGGAGGGACTGCTATGCCAAAGGGTGAAGGCAATGTTGTTGCTCAGAATAAAAAGGCTAGACATGACTATAGTATCGTTGATACTATTGAAGCGGGTATCGTACTGACAGGGACAGAGATTAAGTCTGTTCGTGCGGCTCGCATCCAACTAAAAGATGGCTACGCCCAAATCAAGAACGGTGAGGCCTGGTTAATCAATGTTCATATTGCTCCGTTTGAGCAAGGCAATATTTGGAATCAAGATCCAGACCGTACGAGAAAATTATTGCTTAAGAAGAAGCAAATCACCAAACTTCAAAATGACCTTAAGGGAACAGGAATGACCTTGGTTCCTTTGAAGGTGTACCTAAAAAACGGTTTTGCCAAGGTATTGCTTGGTATTGCCAAAGGGAAACACGATTACGATAAACGTGAGTCTATCAAACGTCGTGAACAAGAACGTGATATCAAACGTATTATCAAGAGTGTTAACCGTTAAAACGCCTATCATCTAAGACTGCTATAGTCCTAGATGATTTTTTGTTTTTGGCTTTAAGACATGATATAATGGGAGTACCATACGGTCTTTAGTTAGGATAGCAGCTATACCTAACTCTGGACGTGATACTGTAAAGGAGATTAGCGATGCCAGTAGATGCTAAAACAAAATACAAGGCCAAGAAGACAAAGATTGTTTTCTTCGACATTGACGACACCCTTCGTGTCAAAAAGACAGGCTACATTCCTGAATCTATTAAGGCTGTTTTCAAAGGGCTTAAAGAAAAAGGAATTTTGACGGGGATTGCCACAGGACGTGGCTACTATGGTGTCGTTGAGGACATTCGAGACCTAGAGCCCGATTATTTTGTAACCATCAATGGAACTTATGTGATTAATCGAAAAGGGGAAGAAATTTATAACCAGCCCCTAGCTCGTGAAGTTACAGAAGCCTTTGTTGCTTGGTGCAAGGAGATTGGGATTGCTTGGGGCTTTGCCGGTAAGGATAAGCCAGTTGTCTCAGAGCGTTCAGATTTGATTGATGATGCTATGAAACCAGTCTATGGTCTTTGTGATGTGGAGCCAGACTTCCATTTGTCGAACGATGTTTACCATATGTGGACTTTTGCGGAAAATGATGGTGAGCTTGAGTTACCAGAAGAACTTGCGACACATGTTCGTATGGTACCTTGGCACGAACACTCATCTGACGTCGTAGCAAATGGTATCTCAAAAGCATCTGGTGTCGAGCATGTCTTGGAGCATGAAAACCTTAAACCGGTCAATGCTATGATGTTTGGTGATGGTCCAAATGATATGGAGATTTTTGACTATGTTGGACTTAAGATTGCCATGGGTAATGCCGCACCAGAATTGAAAGAAAAAGCAGATTACGTTACAGGAACAGTAGAAGAAGATGGCATTTTCAATGCCTTGGAGGAACTCGGATTGGTAGAAAAAGAACTTCATTTCCCACAACTTGACTTGGATGCAGTAGAAGGTCCAGTCGCAACAATTAAAACAAACCATGGTGATTTGGTCATCAAGCTTTTCCCTGATCATGCACCATTAACAGTTACTAACTTTGTCAATTTGGCCAAGAGTGGCTACTATGACGGTGTGATTTTCCACCGTATTATCAAGGACTTTATGATTCAAGGTGGTGACCCAACTGGTACTGGTATGGGTGGTGAGTCAAGCTTCGGTGGTAGCTTCCAGGATGAATTTTCTGAAGAGCTCTATAACCTCCGTGGTGCGCTTTCTATGGCCAATGCAGGACCAGATACTAATGGTAGCCAGTTCTTCATCGTTCAAACGCCTGAAATTCCTTATGCTAAAAAGGAACTCGAACGTGGTGGTTGGCCAGCACCAATCGCAGAAGCTTATGCTGAAAATGGTGGAACACCTCACCTAGACCGTCGTCACACAGTCTTTGGTCAATTGGTGGATGAAGACTCTTACAAGGTGCTTGATGAGATTGCCAATGTTGAGGTTGGAGCTCAAGATAAGCCACTTGAGGATGTTGTGATTGAAACAGTTGAGGTAGCAGACTAAGATGAAAATTGGAGACAAGCTTAGGGGTGTTATCACAGGCATCAAGCCTTACGGTGCCTTTGTTTCATTGGAAAATGGTACCACAGGCTTGATTCACATCTCAGAGATTAAGACAGGTTATATCGACAACATCTACAATACCCTCAAGGTAGACCAGGAGGTCTTGGTTCAAGTTGTTGATTTTGATGAATTTACACAAAAGGCCAGTCTTTCTTTGAGAACCCTTGAGGAAGAAAAAAATAAAATCCCTCATCGTCATCGTTTCTCAGATAGTCGTTTGAACTATGGCTTTAAACCCTTGGCAGAAGCAATGCCAGGATGGATTGAAGAAGGACTTGACTATCTTAGACAAGAGCATGAGGAAAAATAGCAAAAGCTGACTCTCAATGAGTCGGCTTTTTTGGTGTTTTCGATTTGGCTACAAACAAAAAGATCTTCAATTTAATTGAAGACCCATGTTTATTAATTAGACATCAAAATAGAGCAATTCTTTTGGTGTGTGTGTGAAGACTTCAAAGCCATCTTTTGTCACATAACCACAGTCCTCAATACGAACACCAACTTTTTCAGGAATGTAAATACCTGGTTCAACAGAGAAACACATTCCTTCTTCGATTACCAAGTCATTTCCTTCCATGATTGAAGGGAACTCGTGGACATCCATACCAAGCCCATGTCCCAGACGGTGGTTGAAGTATTCGCCGTAACCAGCTTTTTCAATAACATTACGTGCTGCAGCATCGACTTCGCTGGCAGTTACACCTGGTTTGATAAAATCAAGGGCAGTGAGTTGAGCTTCCAAACAGATATTGTAAATATCTTTCTTGAATTGGTCAGGTTGACCGACAGCTACGGTACGTGTCATATCTGAAACATAGCCTTGACTAACAACACCCAAGTCGAAGAGGAGGAGGCTGTCATTTTCAATACGGTTAGTTCCTGGAATACCATGAGGGTTTGCGGCATTATTACCTGTAAGAACCATCGTTTCAAAGGACATTTGATTGATACCGATTTTCTTCATGCCAAATTCGATTTGAGCAATGATGTCTGTTTCAGTAACATCAAGAGAGATATTGTCGAAACCGATATTAACAGCTTTATCAGCATAATCACCGGCAACAATCATTTTTTGAATTTCATCAGCTGACTTGATAACGCGCATTTTTTGAATGAATGGTGTCAAGTTTTCAAAGCGACCTTCAAAGACCGTTTGCAATCCTTGGAACTTAGTCACATTGAGATTGTCAAACTCTGCATAAATAATAGGGCTGTCTGTACTTGCTAGGCCAGCCTTGATTTTTTGCCATGGATTTTCAGAATCCACATAACCAAAGACTGGGAAGTCGAGTACAGCAGAGGCACGTGCAACCTCAAGAGCAGGAACAAAGAGGGCAGGTTCACGATTTTCGTAGACGAAGAGGAACATTTGGCGTTCATGTGGGTCACAATCAAAACCAGTAAGATAATTGACAGTTACAGGATCTGAAACAATAGCTAGCCCTGCTTTATTTTCATTCAAAAAATGACGAATGCGATCAAGTTTAGACATAGAAAAAACTCCTTTGTATTTCTTACACTCATTCTGTCACTTTTATAGTAAAAATGCAAGCTGTTTTTTTGGCTTTTCATTAAATCATTTACTTTCATTGAGACTTTTTTAGGCTAGGTTTGTAAGCGATGGATAGTCTTGGAAACACGAAATGACAGGTCTTTTTCTGAAATGGCTTTCTTCCTCATAACCATGAAGAAGGAATCCCTTTCATTTTTTTGTAAAAAATCAGTCAAAATAATTGAAAGTGTTTTCAGAATCTGATACAATTAGCATGAATAAGTGAGCGTAAAATGAGAAAGGAAGTGTTTTTATGAATACTGATGAAACAATTACTATATACGACGTTGCGCGTGAAGCAGGTGTTTCGATGGCGACTGTGTCTCGTGTGGTAAATGGAAATAAAAATGTAAAAGAAAACACCCGAAAAAAAGTGCTTGAGGTCATTGATCGTTTGGATTACCGTCCAAATGCGGTTGCGCGTGGCTTGGCGAGTAAGAAAACCACTACTGTAGGAGTTGTTATTCCAAATATTGCTAATAGTTATTTTGCTACTTTAGCAAGGGGGATTGATGATATTGCAACCATGTACAAGTACAATATTGTTCTTGCATCTAGTGATGAAAATGACGATCACGAAGTTACCGTGATTAACTCTCTATTTGCCAAACAAGTAGATGGTATCATCTTCATGGGTTACCACTTGACGGAAAAAATTCGTGCAGAATTTTCTCGTACTCGTACGCCGATTGTCCTAGCAGGAACAGTGGACCTCGAACACCAATTACCGAGTGTTAACATAGACTATAAAGCTGCCGTTGAGGATTCTGTAACGCAGCTTGCTAAAAGTAATGAAAAGGTTGCTTTTGTATCAGGACCACTAATTGATGATATTAATGGTAAGCTCCGTCTAGCTGGTTATAAGGCTGGACTTGAAAAGAATAATTTGCGCTACAATGAAGGACTTGTCTTTGAAGCTAAATATAGCTATAAAGACGGCTTTGATTTAGCACAACGTGTCTTGAACTCTGGTGCCACTGCTGCCTATGTTGGGGAAGATGAATTGGCTGCGGGTCTCTTGAATGGCCTCTTTGTTGCAGGTAAATCTGTTCCAGAAGACTTCGAAATCATCACAAGCAATGATTCACCAATTACAAGTTATACACGTCCAAACCTTTCTAGTATTAATCATCCTCTCTATGATTTAGGGGCGGTTAGCATGCGTATGTTGACTAAAATCATGAATAAGGAAGAGCTTGAAGAAAAAGATGTTATTCTTAATCATGGTCTTACCTTACGTCAGTCAACAAAATAAAAAAGGAGTTGAGACATAAGTTTGTCTCAACTTCTCTTTTTTAGAAAAAGGGAGAAACAATGACTTTTGAGGATGCTTATTTTAAAAAGAAAGTCCTAAAACCTGATAGCCTAGAGACTTTTGGTTTTACAGCTACCGAGCAAGGCTACGAGTTCAGAAAAACACTGATAGCTGAAGAACTTGAAGCTCGATTGTTTATTGATTTAGAAGGTAAGTTGACGGGACAGGTTGTCGATAGTGATCTTGATGAGCCTTATGATATCTTCAGGAGTCCTCAGGCTACTGGAACTTACGTTGGTCAAGTCAGAGAAGCTTATGGAGAACTTCTGTCACAGGTAGCTGATTCTTGTTATGAAGATCAATTATTCTCATCTCCACAAGCTAATCGCCTGGCTAAGTTTTTAGTTCAAGAATTTTCAGACCAAGCAGACCATCCTTTCGAGAAGGAACCAAGCTATCTATCTTTTAGAGTTGATGGTAAATGGTATGCCTTGTTTTTTCCTCTTAAGGGAGAAAAACTAGGGCTTGATGGAGAAAAGGCGGAATTAACATATGATGTGGTTAACCTCAAGGTTAATCCGAAGCAAATGGATAAACTCTTGAAAATGGATGGCGTTTTTCCTAGTTACCATATGTCCAAGAAGACCTGGGTTAGTCTTGTTTTAGATGAGACATTGTCGGACCATACCATTTTTGAGCTTCTTAGTGAAAGTCGCTCCCTGGTGGCCCCAAAACATCTTAGAAAGGCTTCGGAGCCTCATTATTGGATTATCCCGGTAAATTTGAAATACTACGATATTGGGGAGGAGTTTTCCGCAAATGAGGAGATTCTTTGGACACAGAAAGCTAGTATGCAAAAGGGAGATTTTGTGGCTATCTATATTACGGCACCTACCAAGGCCATCCGTTACCTCTGTCAGGTTTTAGAGGCAAATATCCCTAATCAAGGTTATCGTGAAGAGGAGAGTATTAGAGAGTTGATGCGGATTAAACCCTTATACACTTTTATTGACACTGACTTTGATAGTGATAGACTAAAGTGTTTAGGTATTAAAACTGTTCGAGGTCCTCGACATATGACAGAAGAGTTAGTTCAGGCTTTATCCCCTTACCTAAAAGAAAAATAGAAGGAGGACATCATGCGAATTTTGATTGCACCTGATTCATTTAAGGAGAGCTTATCTGCAAAAGAGGTCGCCTTAGCTCTTAAATCAGGCTTTGAAAATGCTTTACCCAACGCTGATTTTGACCTCATGCCAATAGGCGATGGTGGCGAAGGCACCTTAGATGCTCTTGCTGAAAATCTAAATCTTGAGAAGAAAAGTATCAAGATTCCTCATGCCTATACAAGTGATGGAAGTGTTTTTTTTGCTAGCAATGGCCAGACTGCCATTTTTGAAATGGCTGCGATTTGTGGCTTGGAGCATATTTCTAAGGAGAAACGAAATCCTCTAGCTCTAACGACACAAGGAGTAGGTGAACTAATTGTTCATTTGGTTCAATCTGGCGTCCGAGATTTTATTATAGGCGTAGGTGGATCTGCTACCAATGATGGTGGTATTGGTATGGCATATGGATTGGGTTATCGTTTTTATGATTCTGAGGGACAGGAGCTTGAGCCAATAGGTGCTAATCTTGGTCTCATTAAAAAGGTTTCCTCTGAAAATAAGCTTGATTTGTCTGGTGTCACCATTCGTCTGATTACTGATGTAGACAACCCCTTGTGTGGTCAACATGGAGCGACCTATATTTTTGGTGAACAAAAAGGCTTGTCTCCTTCACAATTTAAAAAAGTTGACCAAGATATGTCACAATTCTACACTGACTTTGCTCCTGAAGTTTTAAAACTGGCTGGTTCCGGAGCGGGGGGAGGCATGGCTGCAGGCCTGGTGGCCTTTGCAGATGCAGAAATTAAATCAGGGATTGACTTTGTACTTGATTGTGTTGATTTTGACCAACGTGTGAAGTATGCTGATTTGGTTATAGTAGGGGAAGGACGTATGGATAGCCAGTCCTTATCTGGTAAGGCACCGGTCGGGGTGGCTAGGCGGACACCATCAGCTATTCCTGTCATTGCTATCTGCGGTAGTTTGAAGGATGATTTGCCTGATTTTCCGGTAGCAGGCATTTCAGCTGCCTTTCCCATTATTGGACAAGTAGCAGACTTAGACCAAGTTTTAGCTGCTGCTAAAGAGAATCTCTATCGAACAGGACTCAATGTTGGAAATCTCATCAAGCTCAGTAAAACATTGTGATATAAGAAAAAGCTGACCTTGCGTCAGCTCAGAATGAAGACAAACATCGTTTTTGATGTTT
>NZ_KV831753.1:0-2314 GCF_001837205.1 Streptococcus sp. HMSC064D12 | reverse complement strand
AGGTATCATATCATTCTCACGGGTGGTTTTGACTTTTTGATGAATAGTTTTACAAATAAATCGCTTGGGATAAGACAAATAGTGTGGGTTTGTATAAACGAACGCTTTAGGCCCTATATTTTATGGGTTTAGGGTTTGACAAATAGAATTGGATTGCCCAAAGAGACAGATAATATGCTATAATTAAAGTAGTATAACTAGAGCTCAGATGCTAATAGTCTGTATGCTCCGCATTTTTTCCAAAAAAGGAGAGTTAGAATCATGACTTTTGATGCAATTGACCAAATGGCGGTCAGCACTATTCGTTCGCTTTCGATCGAGGCAATTCAAGCCGCGAATTCTGGGCACCCAGGTCTTCCTATGGGTGCAGCGCCAATGGCTTATGTGCTTTGGAACCATGTGATGAATGTTAATCCAAAGACAAGCCGTAACTGGACAAACCGTGACCGTTTTGTTCTTTCTGCAGGTCATGGTTCTGCCTTACTTTATAGTCTCTTGCACCTTTCTGGCTACGACGTGACAATGGACGACTTGAAGAACTTCCGTCAATGGGGATCTAAGACTCCAGGTCACCCTGAAGTTAACCATACAGATGGTATTGAAGCAACATCAGGTCCTCTTGGTCAAGGAATTGCTAATGCTGTAGGTATGGCAATGGCTGAAGCACACTTGGCAGCTAAATTTAACAAACCTGGTTTTGATATTGTTGACCATTATACTTATGCCCTCCATGGCGATGGATGTTTGATGGAAGGTGTTTCTCAAGAAGCTGCTAGTCTTGCTGGTCACCTTAAACTTGGTAAGTTGGTACTTCTTTACGATTCAAATGATATCTCACTTGATGGGCCAACTTCAATGGCTTTCACTGAAGATGTTAAGGCTAAGTTTGAAGCTTATGGTTGGCAACACATTCTTGTCAAAGATGGTAATGATTTGGAAGCTATCGCTAAAGCTATCGAAGAAGCTAAAGCTGAGACAGATAAACCATCTATTATCGAAGTTAAGACAATCATTGGTTACGGAGCTGAAGGACAAGGAACATCAGCTGTCCACGGTGCTCCAATTGGTCAAGACGGCATTGATCATGCAAAAGGTGTTTATGGTTACGATGCACCAGCATTTACAGTTCCAGATGAAGTCGCTCGTCGTTTCGAAGTTGGTATTAAATTCCGTGGTGAAGCTGCTGAAAATGCTTGGCAAACTAAATTTGCAGAATATGAAGCTGCTTACCCAGAATTGGCTGCGGAATACAAGGCTGCCTTTGCGAATGAACCTGTACACGTTGACTTGAATGCTCATGAATTGGGTTCAGCAGTAGCTAGCCGTGTGTCAAGCCAACAAGCTATCCAACAGATTTCTGAACAAGTTCCTTCATTCTGGGGAGGTTCAGCAGACCTTTCAGCTTCTAACAATACTATGGTTAAGGCTGAGTCTGATTTCCAAGCAGACAACTATGCTGGACGTAATATTTGGTTCGGTGTGCGTGAGTTTGCTATGGCTGCAGCGATGAATGGTATTGCTCTTCATGGTGGTACTCGCGTTTATGGTGGTACTTTCTTCGTCTTCTCAAACTACTTGCTTCCAGCAGTACGTATGGCAGCACTTCAAAACTTGCCAGTAACTTATGTTATGACTCACGACTCAGTAGCAGTTGGTGAAGATGGACCTACTCACGAACCAATCGAACAATTGGCAAGTGTGCGTTCAATGCCTAACCTTAACGTTATCCGTCCTGCAGATGGTAATGAAACTAATGCTGCATGGAAACGTGCTTTGGCTGAGACTGAACGTCCAACAATGCTAGTCTTGACACGTCAAAACTTGCCAGTCCTTGATGGTACAGCTGAAAATGCTGAAGCTGGTGTCAATAAAGGGGCTTACATTATCTCAGAAGCTAAAGGTGATCTTGATGGTATCATCATTGCGACTGGTTCTGAAGTGAAATTGGCTCTTGATACTCAAGCGGCTCTTGAAGCTGAAGGCGTGCATGTCCGTGTTGTTTCAATGCCATCACAAAATCTCTTTGATGAACAAGATGCTGCATATAAAGAAGAAGTTCTTCCAGCAGCTGTGACAAAACGTTTGGCTATCGAAGCTGGAACTAGCTTTGGTTGGGGCAAATACGTTGGTCTTGCAGGTAAAACACTTACTATTGATACTTGGGGTGCCTCAGCACCTGGTGACCGTATCTTTAAAGAATATGGTTTCACTGTTGAAAATGCAAGTCAACTTTACAAATCATTGTAAGAAAAGAAAGAGCTTGGCTAGTCCAAGTTCTTTTGGCTCTTTGTCAACTGTAGTGGGTGACGAAAAG
>NZ_KV831752.1:0-245 GCF_001837205.1 Streptococcus sp. HMSC064D12 | reverse complement strand
ATTTGAACTCGAACGAAATGCTTCGGAATTTAGATAGTTTTACTGGTGTGCAAGCACACTAACGTAAAACTCCTAAAATTCTGTCGTATTTTAGCGTTCTTAGTATCATAAAATATGGCTTTTGAGATTATTATGCCTAAGCTTGGTGTTGATATGCAGGAAGGCGAAATCATCGAGTGGAAAAAACAAGAAGGTGATGTGGTAAATGAGGGAGATATCCTTCTTGAAATCATGTCAGATAAGAC
>NZ_KV831751.1:200472-228339 GCF_001837205.1 Streptococcus sp. HMSC064D12 | reverse complement strand
CCAAGAAGCGCAACCACAGCCAACTTTCGCTGGTACCCAAGAAGCGCAACCACAGCCGACTTTTGCGAGTGCACAAGACGCACAAGCGCAAGCTCCTTTTGCCAATGCTCAGGCAGCACAACCTCAACCAACCTTTGCGGGCGCTCAAACTGCTCCAGTACAAGGAGTACCAAATCAAGCGGCGCAACCACAAGCTGGTTTTGCCAATGCTCAAGCTGGTCAACAAGCAGCTTTTGCTAACGGTCAACCTCTTCAACCAGGTCAAAACGTCCAATTTATCAACGGTCAAGCTGTAGTTGTTCCAGCACAACCATCAGCATTTGGGACAACTTTCAAAAACTACTGGACATGGTTGCTTAATGCATGGCGTCGTCCAGCAGACATGACAGATTATGGTAAACACAATGGTTGGCTTAACTATATCTTCTTGTCACTCTTCACTGGACTTGCCTTCTTTGCAATCTTGAGCGCTATGGCACGTAAAGTGGTTAGCGCAGTTGTATCAACAACAAACGCATTGGCTAGCATTTTTGGTTCTTATGGAACAGATAGTTACTCATCTTCAATTTCAAGCCATACATCTAGCATTGGTTTTGGAGCTTTCTTCGCAAGTATTCTAGCTGCCTTCCTCTTCATCTTTGCCTTTATCTTGGCAGGGTTTGTGACACGTAAGGCTATCTTCCGTGATCCTGAGACTACTTTCTTGAATAGCTTTGACCGTTTTGGTCGCTTGACATCATTGGCCTTGCCGATCTTGCTCGTAACAATCTTGTTCGGAGCTATTGGACTTGTTGGCTTCCCACTTTTCTTGTTCTATGTTGTTTACTTCTTATTTGCACTTGCAAACCTCTTTACAATTGTTCCTGTAACAACAGCGTGGAAGGCTGATAAGTTCTATCAAATGATCTTGGCAGCACTTTTGAATGGTGTAATTTTGTCAATCTTGTTTGCAATCGTATTTACTATTATGTCATCATTTATGGTGGGGCTTCTATTCTAATATAAGTAAACCTCTAGCATTTTTTGAAAAAGTAAGTTTATAGGAGTCTTTATGGCAACAAAAGAAAAGTGGATTGATTTATTTGAAAAGGCAGTTGGTCGTCCGCCCCATGCTTTGGAGATTGAAGAAGGCCAGAAAGCAGACTTTGACTTAAAGGCTATTAAAGGCATTGCGGCAATGGGCTTGGACAAAGAAGCCACTCCTTCTGAATCAACAGAAGAAGTTGATGAGTATGACGTTGCCGAGGAAGTGTTTGAAGATGTACCGCTGAGTGACGAAGAGGAAACGACTCCTTTAGAAACTGAGGAGCTTGCACCAGTATCTCAAGCTAATCAAGGTCAAGCTGAAGAAAATTCAGAGGCTGCTTCTAAAGAAGCACAAGCTATCTGGATGAAGGCTTTTAAAACCTATGTTGGACGTCAGCCTCTTCCTGAGGAATTCCTACTTGGTAAGTCTTCAGGTTATGATGTATCAACTATCCATCAGTTTATCTCAGATGGTAAGGCTGCGAAACCAGCCAAGCCAGCTATGGCTAAAGGGAAGAAAATCCTGATTATTGCTGGTGTTGTTGCAGCAGTCTTGGCGCTTGTTGGTTACAGCTTTGGTTCTTACTACTACTCACGTGGCCAAGTAGCAGAGCGTTATGAAGCAGCAGCTAAGAAGAGCTTTAAAGATAGCTTGGAATACCAAGTATGGTCTGATACTAAAAAGGAAATTAAAACATCCGAAGTCAAGTACACAGACACTAAAAGTACACAAGCCTATAGCAAGAGCCAACTCATGTCTGGCGAACGTATGCAGAAGGTTGGACGTCAGTTCCTTATTTTTCCTAAGTGGCGAGTCGTGGTAGATCCTGGGACGGTTGATTTGACCGTTAATACAGCTGATTTGAATGTGACTATTAACGGGGTTTCTTACGCGACTACAGATGGTAATAACTACACGGCTAAATTGAATCATCTCTATCCAGGGACCTACAATTTTGTGGCTTCTGGTAAGGTCAATGATCAAGATATCACTGTCTCATCTGAGGAGAATGTGACCTCTAAAACAGAAGTCAATCTTTCAGTAGAGTATCTCAGCTTTACTGTTAAGTCTAATCTTAAGGATGGAGACCTCTATGTTGGTGGTACCAAGATTGGAACCCTTAATTCAGGGAAACTAGATGTTAACAAGGTAGCAGTAGCTGGTTCATCAGCCGTTTATGTTAAGAAGAATTTCGAAGATGGTAGCTCTATCAAGACAGAGACATTGTCTATTAAGAAAATCTCCGAAGGTCAAACGGTTACTCTAGATGCTGATGGAGTTCTTGATCGTGATACGGCAGATCGTCTCTTGACTGCTGCCTACGGTAAATTTGGTAGCTACGCTTCTAATCACAACACGACACCAGATGGTGTATCCGACATATTCCTTAATGGTACTGATGATACCATGTACAAGGATGTAACGGCTGATATTGATAAAAATACTACAGGTGCTAAAAACCGTGCCGCTGATAGTATTTCTTTCTCAGACGTTGACGTCACAGAAGTCGTTCAGACTGGTGAGAAAACCTTCAAGGTGACCTTCACAGCCGTTTATGATTTCTATTATGGCTATGATTCGAAATTCAAGTCATCAGGAGATATCAAAGATAAAATCTCTTGGTCTTGTAATGTGGAATATGTTGGTGACGATGGTGACTCTAGCAGTAGCGGTTCTAACTACAGCGACTACCGTATCAATGGTAAGGCTGGCGAATCGCAAAATGTGAGCCGTGAAAATACTGTGAAATAACAGTTGCTTGCTCAGTTCGTTAGCATTGAACGGATTACAAGTAGGAGGGAAGACCTCCACACTAAAAAATGGAGAACTTGGCAATTGCCAGGTTCTTTTGTTTGTCTGTTTTTACCTCTTAGGGGCTAAACCGTACCACTTACCTAAAAGGCCTTGTTTTGTGTAAAGCACTTGTTATAATGGAACCATCAAAAGGACAGGAAAGGAGTCTTATGAAAGTTAGAATCGAATTAGACCCATCCATGGATGAGCCTGAAATCTTGATTCGAGCTCCTCGGTTAACACAGGAATTAGCCCAGCTCCAAGAGTCTATTCTAAAGCAAAAGTTAGTTCCTTTAGCCTTTTACAAGGATCGCAGCGAATATTTTCTGGATTTGGCAGATATTCTCTTTTTTGAAACAGACGGGGAGAAAATTTATGGTCATACTAAGGATGAGGCCTATGAGGTAAAGCAAAAACTCTACGAATTGGAAGAATTGCTTCCGATTGCTTTTTGTCGGATTTCCAAATCGACGATTGTTAATGCTAAGCAGATTTATTCTTTGGAGAAGTCTTTTTCAGGGACCAGTACGGTGAATTTCTATCAGACCCACAAGCAGGTCCATGTATCAAGACGCTACTATCAAGTTTTAAAAGAACGACTAAACGAAATGAGGTAAGATAATGAGAAAGAAATTAATTGGGATCCTCTTGATCCTTTTGGCAGCTTTGGTAATTGTACAAGACTACTTTATAAAATGGGAAATTAGTATTTGGATGTTGGCCTGGGTGGTCTTACTGGCTATCTTATCCCTTTCTAGTCTTTTGAAGCGACATTTTGGTCTTGGTTTCGCCTATGGTATTGTGGCTCTTTTCTCACTCAATGGACAGTTCCATTTTCTTCCAGTATCTAATTCGGTCGTTATCCTTTCTTCCATTCTTGCAGTTATTGGCTTGAACATTCTCTTCAATTCTTCGAGTAAAACAAAGAATCGTTTTGGCTTGGGTGCTACTGGCTCAGACGCTAATAATGGAGGAAATGATATTGATGTTACTTTTTCAGCAGTGACCAAATATCTCAATGACCAGCAATTTACGCATGGGAGTGCAGATGTTAGTCTAGGACAGGCTTCCGTCTATTTTGATAATTGCCGTATTGAGGGGCCATCTGCCCAGTTTGATGTGGACGTCTCTCTTGGAAGTCTTAGTCTCTATGTGCCCAGTGATTGGCGAGTACATGTGAATGTGGATAATTCTCTCTCAGCTGTACAGCATGAGGAAAATCCTAGTAACCTGACTAGCAAGGACTTCTACATCAAAGGCGATGTTTCCTTGGGTAATTTAGAAATTATCTATGTTGGTGAGAGTTCGATTGATTAAGTTAGGAGAGAAGTTGCTCTAAACATGACAATGAGGAAGATCATATCCTCTGTATTTATAAGTTCATCCAATCTATCAGATTGATTGACACTCAAGGGAGTGGGACAAGGAACAATTTGTAAAAAGTTGTTCGGTCCTACCCCCTTTTTTCCTGTTTTATAGTCTCTTTATTTGTGATACTATAGTATAGTGAAAAAACTAGACTGGAATAACTTTACTCTTTTGGAGTTTTATGTGACAGCGATGAATGGAGACAATCTAAGCAGATGCCCGCTTGGAGCGAGAGTCAAGTAAACTCAAAATGAGGCTAGAAGGGAAATTGTTATGAGAAAAAAAGCGATTGGTATTGATTTAGGAACAACGAATTCCGTTATGGCTGTTGTTCGTGAAGATGTGCCAGAGATTATTCCGATGGGGACGAATGACGATCAGGTCTTACGTTCAGCGGTTTATTTCTCAAATATTAGTGGCCAAAACCATGTATCTTTTGGTAAGGAAGCCATTGAGCGTGGGACAGAAATCGGAAGTACAGAAAACTTTAAATTTGACTTTAAACGTGATATTGGGCGTCCAATTGCTAGTGATACCCCAGACCACACACGTGTCAATTCTATTATTCTTTCGGCCTTGGTTTTGAACGAATTTCGTAAACGTGCCTATGTCGTTGGTCAGGAGATGGGTCAGGCAGATGGTATCAAGGATGCTGTTATCACAGTGCCCGCCTATTTTACGTCAGATCAACGTGCGGCAACTAAGAATGCTGGTCGTATTGCAGGATTTAATGTTTTGCGTATTATCAATGAGCCTACAGCTGCGGCCATTGCCTATGCCCACACTAAAAATGCCCAAGGAAATGTCTTGGTCTTTGACCTAGGTGGAGGAACTTTTGACGTTACCATCATGCGCGTGGCTGACCATGCCTATGATATTTTGGCAACTGACGGGAATTCACGCCTTGGTGGGATTGACTTTGATAAGCGTCTTGTGGGCTACATCATGCAGGAGTTGGAAAAACAAGGAGTCAATATGACTAACCTTTCCGAGAAGGAGAAAATTCAACTTCAATATAAGGCTGAGCAGATTAAGACTAGTCTATCTGTGAATGACCAAGCTCTCTATGAGCACTATGTCAATGGTCAAGGTTACGGTGTCTTGATTACTCAAGCGATTTTCAATGAAATTACCTTGGACCTTCTCAAAGATACTGAAATCAAGGTGCAGTCTACCCTTCAAGCATCTGGCTTGAAATGGGAAGAGATCGACCATATTCTCCTTGTGGGTGGGTCAACACGTATGCCAATGATTCGTCAGATGATTCGTTTGATGAGTGGTTTGGAACCTAAGTTTGACCTTAATCCAGACACTATCGTGGCACAGGGAGCTTCTATTTTGGCTGACCTTATCGTCAATAATGAGGTTAGCTTCTCTGAACACCAGGATGGTAAGACAACTGAGACAGATAGAGTGGTTGTCAAGGATGTGACCTCTCAGGGAATCGGTCTGCTCTTCAAGAAAAATCCAAACAAGAATTACAGTTTTGTGGGTGACTACTATAATAGTGTCGTGGTTCCACGTAACTCAGTCTTGCCTTTGGCTGTTACCAAGGATCTCTTTGCGGTCGTGGATGGACAGAGCAAGTTTAAACTTCGTATCACAGAAGGAAATTACGAAAATCCATTTGCTGTGAAGATTTTGGGACAAGTGGAAGGGCAAGTGCCACAACCTCGTCAGAAAGGCGAGCTCTTGGCACAAGTCACCTATGCCTTTGACTCAGAACAAATTGTTACCGTGACAGTATCGGATCCTCGAAGTAATACTGTTGTGGCACGCTTTTCAGTCAATGCACAAGTCAACCAAACCCAAGAAGTGGTTAAGGAAGATTTGTCAGAACTTCAAGCTATTTTTGCTAAATTCATCTCATGATAGACTACTACAAAGCAATTGATACAGAGACAGGACAGGAAGTGACCTATTTAAGAGAGGTCAGTAACCGCATCTCTCCAGAGATGTCGACTCAAGATTGTTTCGTGGCTCTTTCCTTTTTACGTGAGGAGCTGGAGGAGCTCTGGACAAATGGTACCTTGGATAAAGAAGGGGAGCGTTTGCGCAGTGAGCTCTACACGATTCGCTCAATCTTTTTCTCAGACCATGAGAAGTTACAATACGACCGAAAACTCAGACAGGCTCAGAGAAAGGCATTGGAAGCTGAAAAGGGGACGACCACTGATACTAGCAATGTAACAGGTAAAAAGGAAATCCCTTTTGAACCTGTTGCGGTGACTCAGACTAAAGAGTCATCTCTTAAAAATTACCTCTTTGCGGCCTTCGCCTTTGTGATTCTACTAAGCTTGATTCTCTTTTTCAATATCAATGTCATCGTTCTTATTATCGGAGCCATTCTAATTGTGGCTTTGATGTTACTTATGTCTTAGGAGATATTAATGGAAACCAATCAATTAACATTTGAACATATCTGTTTCAAATATAAGGGAAATGATAACCAGCTCTTTACAGATTTGGATGTTACTATGGAGACTGGCCAAGTTGTCGGTATCTTGGGTGCTTCTGGTTCAGGGAAAACAACGTTAACAGAGATTCTCCTAGGCCAGCTTAAACCGACTTGCCAACAATTTCGTATTTTAGAAAATGGCAAACCTGTGACTGCGGGTTCACGCTCTTGGTCCTATGTACCTCAACAAAATCTCCTACGTGAGTACCTCAAGGTATCTGAGACCTTTGATTTTTATGCGGACCACCATCTGAAAGGGAGTGGTAAGCTGACGAAAAAGCATCGCATTGCAGGCATCATGGATGATTTAGGCTTGACGGAATTTGCTAATAAGAAGATCTCAGAGCTTTCTGGTGGGCAAAAACGCCGTGTCTCTATTGGTATTGAGCTTCTTAGCCCTAGTCCCTACTTTATTCTTGATGAGCCATCTTCAGGTTTGGATGCCCTTAGTGATCGTAATCTCTTACGTACCTTGAAAATCTTGGCTAAATCAGCTAACAAGTCTATTGTGGTTATTACTCACAATACAGAAAATTTGGCTATTTTTGACAAGATCATCTTCTTGTCTAAGGGACGTCCGACATTTGCAGGAACCTATGAAGAGTTGCTTTTGGAATACAAGACTAGCGATCCTTATATGATTCGTAAATATATGGATATGAATATCGCAGATGTCTACCAAGAGCTCAATGCTTCAACACGTATTTACAAGATTTAGGGAGATTTATGAACGCAGCATTACGATTAAGTTGGTATAAATTTAAACACCACTACATGGATTTTGTGAAGGTTCTTCTGGGCATTGTCGCTTTCGAAGGCTTAATCCTCTATATCCAAGACAAGGGATTTTTGAAAGATTTCGAAACAACTCGAATGACCCTCTTTCTCTTGCTTTTCTCAACCAGTCTCTTGATTGTGGTTCAAAACAGTATTTATATTTCTAAGGAACGCTCGGTCCTCAACCGTGACTTTTTCTCAGGTTTGAGTCGTTCAGCCTTCGCCTTGGCTAGTATGGGGATTCACGCCTTCTTTGCTGTTTTGGAAACCATTGTCTTTATCCTATCTTACTCTGTCTTTAGTAAGTTCTTTGACAAGGAATTTCCAGACGCTGGTCATATTTTTGGTTCCTACCGTTGGGAAGTTGGGATTACAGTGCTCCTGGTTTTCTTGGCGTCGCATTTTATTGCCCTCTTTATCTCAGCCTTGGTTGGCAAATCTGAGATTACCTCTGTTATCCTAGCAGTTGTTGTGGGTATCATGCAGTTTTCATTGTCGGGAACTATCCTGTCTTTGCCAAAAGCCATTGATTGGGTACAAAAATTTGTCTATCTAGGTTATGGCCACAAGCTTTTTGGGATTTCTAGTGACTTGTCAGACTTGCCATCTAGTTTGGCTAAGTACCATGTTCCTGTCCCTAAGAGCCAGTTGGAGGCTTTTCAAGGTTCTACAGGCGAATTCTGGGGACAATGGTGGGCCTTGGTGCTTCATTGCCTCGTTTATGCCCTACTCTTTTTCGTCACACTTCAGAAGAAGGAGAAATAAATGCAACAATATGATGAATGGCTGATTGACTTCCAAGTTCAGCATGGTCGCAAGCCAAGTGATAAGGAAGTCGCAGAAGCTGCTAAGACTGGTTTTGCTCTTTCTAGTGGCTTGAGCAGACAGAAAAATTCTAAATTCAGACAAGTTTTGTCTAAGGTTGGTTTGGGTGATCTCAAGTTTAGCTGGTTTTTAGTTTTGGAAATTTTGCTCTTGATTTGTATTGCTCTCTTTGGCTATGTTGTTGGCTATCTATTTATCTAGGAGGACCTCATGAAACAGTTTAAACATAAAAAGTTTATCGGTTTAGCCTTGATTGTCTTTTTGGTCTTCATGGTACTTGGAAAATACACTCAGAGCACGGCTTTTACATCGTCTTCAAGAGTTTATGCCACAACCGTTGTCGATAAGAATACCGGGAACAAGGTGCGTTTTGAAGTTCGTAAGATCAAGGGAGACAAATACGAAGTCAAAAATACGGAGACTGGGGATACCTATCAGGCTAATGCCCAAGCCGGCGAAGACCGTTCTTTGAGCTTTAAGTTGCCTGGAACTAACGGTAGCTCAGACGGTACTATCCGTATCACACCAAGTATGGTACCTGGAGGAGATGCGAAGGTTGAAATGACTGAATCAGACACCTATACTCAGGTTGAGGGAGGCTCTGAAGTCGTTGAGTCTAGCGAGGCTTCGTCTAGTTCTTCAAGTAGCCAAGTTAAAAGCATTATTAAGGATATTTTGGAATCAAGTAGTTCATCCTCAGGTAGCGATGCAAGCTCAGAATCGTCTTCTAACGATCCAAATAAGCCAAATGCAGATATCAAGACTAAGACCGATGTCAATGGTGATAAGGAAACCACTTATATTGCAGACTATTCGACTGAAGACATTAAGTCCATTACGGAAGCTTTTGGGAAATGGCTCTATCAGTCTGATTATGCCAAGGATGCTGTTTTAGTTCAAAGTAGCTTTGACAGCATCACCAAGGTCAATGATGGTAGTCCAACCTTCCTGTCATTTAAGGCACCTAAGGAAAAAGGTAGCAGCCAAACGATTACCATCCTTGCTAATCTCATCAATGCGGATGGCTATGAACATATTACTGGTGTTCCGAGTGGTATCATCAATGGCAAGGAAGTCTCAAACTATGATTTCAAGGATTATAAAAACACTGTTGATTCCTTTGCTTTAGGGATTAATGACAATAGTGGTAAGACCGCAGACTATAGTCCAACATCATCCTTCCGTCTTTATACCTTGAAGGATAAGAAACATGCTATGTATGAAGACGATGCTGCTGAACAAAAAGCCCTCTTTAAGGACTTTTCAGCTGATGATAAAACTGGTGGCAATTATAATGGTTACAACAAGCTCTATAAGGATTTGGTTGACCAAGATAAGGATTCTTACCAAATCGTTCTAGGCTCCAACGGTACCGTTTATTATGTGACGAACTACTGGAAGGGCAATTACGATAAGAAGGCTGTTCAGACCTATAAGGTAGCACCAGATGACATGCAAGAGGCTTACCAAGAGTTGCTCAAGCATTACTCTAGTGCTAGCACATCTGAAAGCTCAGAATCTTCAAGTTCTTCACAAACATCGGAGTCATCATCAAGCTCATCAGAGGCTAAAACAGAATCAAAAACGGAAACCAAGACCGAACAAACAGGCATGGATGTTAATGCTATCAAGGATAATAACTTCCAAAGCCTCGAAGGGACTTGGAAGAATGGAAATGGTAGTAGTTTGACATTTTCTAAGAATCAAGTAACTGCACCAACAGATTGTGAGGTTCAAAATGCTAATTCCAGTCTTGAAAATGGCTACCTGAGAGCGAGCCTAAGAACAGGAATGTATGGCGCAATAATCTTTTTCATCCCTAAAGGTACGACATTACCGAATGTGTCAGGAAATAATCCTGATGCTTCAGATAATACTAAAGACCGTATCCTAGTGACCCAATCAGGAAGTGCACAATCTGACGCCAAGCAATTCTACTACAAGGCTGACTAGACCTTAGGCTTAAAAGTAAGTCTCAAAAAAGTAATTTTAAAATCTAAAAGTTGAGATAAAATTGTCTCAACTTTTTATGTTACATTTGTAACTTTAATTTAATAGTGAGTCTATCTTCTATAAATAAATGGATTCTTAGAGGTATTATAGACTTTATTAGAAAATTAATTATTGTGAAAACTTACAAAAAGCTATATAATGAGTAGTGTTGTAAAAAGGGCTTCCTAGGGGATTTTTGAGGAAGTTTCTTAAATCAGATTAAAGGGAGAGGGGGAAAAGAATGACTTTTATTATTGAATCGCTATTTGCTGTTTTTAAAGATTTTCATTGGCTAGTATCTATAGACACACTCTTGATTTTCTTTGTCAATTATCTGATGTTTCATGCAGCTGGTAGGGTCAAGATTTCTTGGAGGCTACTTTTATTAGGTGGTCTTTTGTCAGTTGTTTTGACTCCCCTTCTTCCTATGGGATTCAAATTTTTACTTAATCCTCTCATATTATTTTGTTTTAGTTATTACAAACGTCCAGACTTGCCATGGATAGAGCCGGTATTTAATAGCTTTTATGCCTGGGGAACAACTAATATCATTATACGGGGCTTGTCATTAATCGTCTTTCCTTTACTTTTGGGAGCCGACTTGACTAGCCGTATTTCAGAATCTTTAACGGAGTTTATCTGTGTGGTAGTTACCTATCCTATTTACCTCTTGGTTCACCGTTTTATTGGTTATGAATATTTGCAGGTCGAGGAAAAGGAGCGCTTGCGCATACACTTCACCCCTATTGTTATTGGGGTTAGCTTTGCCTTTCTTTCATATGGGCTTTTAAATGAATTCATGCCTTACTTTGCTAGTATCTGGCCTGTGGAAGTGGTTAACAATTATGCTAAGTTGGTCGTTCTATTGGCAACAGGCGCCTTCTTTATCGTTGTTTCCTATGCCAATCAGTGGATAAAGGATGAACTTTTTCTGGAGTTGAAAGAGGAGCAGGAACGTCATTTTCAGAGCTTACAGGAATCTAGTAGGCATATCCTCCATCTTTATCAGGAGTTATACCGTGATGGAGTGCCTAAGGTAGTTGTACCTAAGAAGGCTAAGACTGTTCTGGCTACTAGTCAAGAGGGAGACAGTCAAAACCTATGTGAGGAAGAAGTTCCCTTCAGCAAGGTTATGCCAGATATTTCCAACCTGCTTTCTCAATTGCTACGTTCCGTCATTGAGAGTAAGTATATGGAGTTTCATGCTGTTGGAATTGATTTTATCATGGAGGTTCCAGACCCTATATCCCCATCCCATATTGATATAGTGGATTTATCAGCTGTCCTAACGACCTTCTTGGACAATGCCTTATTGAGAGCTCATGGTCAAGAAAATAGTTTAGTTCGTATGTCTTATTACCAAAGTGGTGAGGTTCAGGTCCTCTCTGTAGAGACAACCCTTTCGCAAGACAGCGCTGAGGCACCTCACAAGGCGTACGAGAATCATCTGTCAATCAATGAACAGCTCAAAGATATTATGGAGCGTTACCCTCAGTCTAAATTTAGCTTTAAGAATGATAAGTTCATCTATAGACAGCAATTTGAATACTAAAGACTTGTAAAAAAATATATAGAAAGGAGATTCGATGTTTGAGTCGTTTTTGGGAATAAATTTTTTAAATCTCTATGATACAGATGCCTTTCTAGCCATTCAGCTTATTTTAACTCTGACGATAAATTGTGCCATTTTCAAACGAATGACAGACATTCGTATCTCCTGGACGGTGTTTCTGACCTTAGCCCTGCTAGATGTGGTCCTTCAGTATAATATTAAGAGTATGAACATGATTGCTGATGTCTTTATTCTGATGGTTTTGGCTATTCTGGCTAAAGGAAAGACTTGGACGGTAACGCAGTATGCTTTTCATACCTTGTTTCCAGTGGTGACATCAGATTTACTTTATCGTTTATTGGGACTCTTCTTTATTCCCCTTCTCTTGAATCTCCCTGTCGCTGAGGTAGGGTCAAATGCTCTTTTCTATCTCTTATCTTACGGTTTGATTTTGCCACTTTATTTTGTATTTGATCGTTTCTTGGGCTTGGATTTGAAGCGTTGGAAGGTCTATAGCGATGACTCTTTCCAGAACCTCCAGATTTCTAGAAGAGTTGCTATAGCAATGGCCATTTATTTATCGGGAATCTATCTCAGTGTGAATTTAGACAGTTGGTTCCCTGGCTACTCTTCAGAGGTGGAGTTGAGACTTCGGATGCTTTGGGTTCTCTTGTCCGCAGTGGCTTTCATTTTTCTAATTGCCCATCTTAATCAACTGTCTCGGCAGTATTTGGAAGAGAGTTTGGCCATGGAGGAAAAGAGGCATTTGAATAGTTTGACCAAGGCCAACCAAAAGATTGATCTTCTCTACAATGAGTTGTTACAATACAGACAGTCTTATCAGACGGTTGTGGAGCAATTTTCAGAGGAAGTGCGTGACCAGGAGGAGGCTCTCGCTGAACAGGTGTATCAGAATGTTCTTAGGGAGAGCGCCAAGGAGTTTGAACGTTTCCGTGTCATTGATAATCCTAAGCTGGAAAATATTCAGTCCTTACCCTTACGTAGCCTTCTTTCGGCTCGTATGATGGAGGCTAAACGTAGTAATATCCCAGTGACTTGTGATATTCCTGAGGAGATTTCAGGGTTTACCATGAACGTGGTTGACTTGACCTTGCTGGTGTCCATTTTCTTTAGTAATGCGATTGATGAGAGTAAGCAGGTCCCTGCCAGTCAAATCAAGTTTAGTTTTCATCGACATGATAAGGATGGAAGCTACCATTTCGTCATGGAAAATAGGACGCGAGAAGAAAAAGTTGACCTTGATGCCATTATGCAGGAAGAAAACCAGAAGAAGACCTCAGGTCTTAACCTTCACTCAGCCAAGGATATTCTTAGGAAGTATAGTGATGCCAATTTGATTACAAGCAGTGGTGATTACCTCTTCAAACAGGAATTGATTTTTAAATAAAGATGTAGAGCTAAATCAGAGGATTTGGCTCTTTTTTTACTTATAGGTCCATAAAGGAGGGCTCTTTGATGTTGAGCTTGTGCTTATGTATGAAACTTAGTACATCGGAGGAGAAAGGGGCGAGGGAGGAGTCTGATTGTTGCTTCATTCTGTGTTATAATAGCAAGGATTAGTGGTTGTTAGGACTAAGTGAATGGCAATTCTTACTTAGTCTAACGACTGGTGTAGAGATAAGAAAGGGACGTCTTATGAAATTACTTTATACGGATATGTCTCAGGATTTAACAGAAATTCTGACGGAGCAGGCAACCAGCTATGCTCAAAAGGGAAAGAGGGTCTTTTATATTGCCCCTAATGCCCTGTCATTTGAGAAGGAGCGTAAGGTCTTGGAATACCTGCCTCAGTCAGCATCCTTTGAGATTACGGTGACTCGTTTTACTCAGATGGCGAGATATTTTATTCTCAATACGAGCAACCCAAAGACTCAGCTGGATGATACTGGTCTGGCAATGATTTTTTACAAGGTGTTGTCGCATATGGGCGATGATGAGCTCAAGGTTTATGGCCGTTTGCGCAAGGATAGTAACTTTATTAATCAATTGGTAGACCTTTATAAAGAGTTGCAGCAGGCTAATATGACGGTTCTGGATTTGCAGCATTTGGATCAGGTTGAAAAACAAGAGGATTTGCTCAGGATTTTCAGTGCGGCTCAGGATCTCTTGTTGGCAGGAGATTTTGACAATCAATCAAAACTTAGTGTCTTCTTCAAGGAAATTACCTCAGGCCATCTGGATAAGGCCCTGAGTAACACGGTTTTGGTCATTGATGGCTTTACGCGTTTCTCTGCCGAGGAGGAGGCCCTAGTTGCTCTCTTGAATGATAAGTGCCACCAGATTGTCATTGGGACTTATGCCAGTCAAAAAGCTTATAGGGCTAACTTTGTTTATGGCAATGTTTATCAGGCCTCAGTGGATTTTTTGAGAACTTTGGCTCAGACCTATAAGGTGACACCCAACTATGTGACGACAGACAAAGAGGGCAATCCTTCTTTTGCTCGCATTAGCCGTCTTTTGGAGAGCCGTCATGATTTTAGTACGGTAGACGAGCAGTTGACCGATCAAGACAAGCAAGCCTTGCAGGTCTGGGAAGTGGTCAACCAAAAGGAAGAGGTGGCTCAGGTTGCCAAGAGTATTCGTCAGTTGCTGGCAGATGGCAAGCGATATAAGGATATTCTGGTCTTACTTGGTGATGAGGAGAGTTATAAGCTTCAGGTGGGGCAGATTTTCCGAAAATTTGATATTCCCTATTATTTCGGTAAGGAAGAAAGCATGTCTAGCCATCCTTTGGTACAGTTTGTGGATTCGCTGGAACGTATCAAGCGCTATAATTATCGTGCCGAGGATTTGCTTAATCTCGTAAAATCCGGTCTCTATGGTGGTTTTGCTCAAGAGGACTTAGATCTTTTTGAATATTATGTCAATTTTGCAGATATCAAGGGGCGTCACAAGTTCTTGTCTGATTTTACGGCCAATAGTCGTGATAAGTATGATTTAGACCAGCTCAATGCCTTAAGGTTACAACTGGTAGAGCCCTTGGACAAGTTGCTTAATAGTCGCAAACAAAAGGGTTCTAGTCTACTCAAGAAACTAGTGGTCTTTTTAGAGGCTGTGCAAGTGCCAAGTCAGATGGCTAGTTTGACTGCCAAGGCCAGTGAGGCCGAAAAAGAACAGAACGAACAGGTCTGGAAGGCTTTCACACAACTCTTGGAGCAGGTTGAGACTATTTTTGGGGAAGAAACTCTGTCAGTGGACGACTTTTTGTCCATTTTGCGTTCAGGAATGTTGGCCTGTGATTACCGTACAGTCCCAGCTACTGTCGATGTGGTTAATGTGAAGAAATACGATTTGATTCAACCACACTCTGCTCCTTATGTTTTTGCCTTGGGGATGACCCAGTCACATTTTCCTAAGATAGGGCAAAATAAGAGTCTTCTGTCTGACGAGGAACGTAGTCGTATCAATGAGGCTACGGATGAACACAGGAGTTTGGATATTGTTACGCAGAGCAACAGTCAACGGGGGCATTTTGTGGCTATGTCACTTTTTAATTCGGCTAGTGAACAATTGGTGCTTAGTCAGCCACAAATTCTCAATGAGACTCAAGATGACATGTCGGTTTATTTGAAGGAGCTGCTTGACCTTGGTCTTTCTTTGGTTGAAAAGGGACGTAATCGTTTCGAGGCTAAGGGTGACCAGATTGGGAACTACAAGGACCTTCTATCAACTGTCATTGCCCTTAACAGCAGCCATCTAGATGCTGATTTGGATAAGGAAACGCAGACTTTCTGGTCAGTTGCTGTGCGTTATCTCCGTAAGCGACTTGATAAGGACCAAGTCTTGATTCCAAATGTGATTGACGATGTGACGACAACCAAGGTGGATGATCAGGTCATGCAGTTGGTCTTTCCGGGGGAAGAACCACTGAAATTATCAGCTTCGGCTCTGACAACCTTCTATAACAACCAGTATCTTTATTTCTTGCGCTATGTCTTGGGGCTTCAGGAGTTGGAATCTATCCATCCGGATGCTCGACACCACGGGACTTACTTGCACCGTGTCTTTGAGCGTGTCATGGGGGATTCTTCGTCAGAAAACTTCGATGATAAACTGGAAAAGGCAATTGCTCAGACCAATCAGGAGCAACCCTTTGAACTCCTCTATACGGAGGACCAGGAGAGTCGTTTGTCCCGTCAGATTTTGGAAGATATCGCTCGTTCTACAGCTAGTGTTTTACGTGATAATGCAGCCGTTAAGGTTGAGCGAGAGGAAGCCAAGTTTGACTTGCTTTTAGCTAATAGCATCAAGATTACAGGGATTATTGACAGGGTGGACCGTTTATCGGATGGGGCTCTGGGTGTCGTTGACTACAAGTCAGGTAAAAATGTCTTTGACATTCAAAAATTCTACAATGGCCTTAGTCCGCAGTTAGTAACCTATCTAGAAGCCCTTCGCCAGACCTATAAGGTTGATGCTGATCAGCTTTTTGGTGCCATGTATTTACATATGAAGGACCCACAACTTAATCTGGCTCAGTTTGGCTTGGACAAGCTAGCGGCTCAGGCTCATAAGGAATTGACCTATAAGGGACTCTTTGTGGCTTCAGAGACGGAGCATCTGGCTGGTGGAAACTATGATTTACAAAAGACTGTCACCTACGACAAGGAGGACCTAGAGACCTTGCTAGAATACAACATTAAGCTCTTTACAGGTGCTGCTGAAGTTATTCGAAGCGGGAATTTTGCAGTCAATCCTTATACCGAGGATGGCAAGTCTGTTCAAGGGGATCAAATCAAGGCTATTACTCATTTTGAGGCCGACCGCCACATGGGACAGGCTCGAAAGCTCCTGCGTTTACCAAGTAGGGGCAAGAAGGAAGCCTATTTGGAGCTGATGGCAAAAGATGAGGACAAGAATCAGATGCAAGTTGCTGAAAAAATCATCCCCTTTCCAGTCACTGATCAAGCTGTGACAGCAGACAAAAAAGACCAGGAGGACAACCATGTTGACTAAAGCTTTTTTAAGTCCAACAGAGATTAAGGAACGCATTGCCCAAGAAGCAGCTTCTGACAAGGAACGCAAGTTAACACCTGAGCAGATTGAGGCCATTTACAGTAATGGTAGCAATATTCTTGTGTCAGCTTCGGCTGGATCAGGAAAAACCTTTGTTATGGTTGAGCGTATCCTTGATATGATTGGACGTGGCGTTGGCATTGATCAACTCTTTATCTCAACCTTTACGGTAAAGGCCGCGGGTGAGTTAAAAGAGCGTCTGGAAAAGCGTCTGACAGAGCAACTTGGACAAGTTGAGACGGATGAAGAGCGTGCCTTTCTTTCAGATCAGATTGCCAAGATTGGAACGGCTGATATTGGAACTATGGATGCCTTTACCCAGAAATTGGTCAATCAGTATGGCTATCTCCTGGGTGTGTCACCTATTTTCCGCATTATGACAGACCCTGCCGAGCAAACACTCATGAAAAATGAGGTTTATGCTGATCTCTTTAACGATTATATGCAAGGAAAGGATGCCCAACTTTTCCAAAAATTGGTCCGCAACTTCGCAGGAAATGGCAAGACTAGTAAGGCTTTTCGTGATTTAGTTTACGATGTCTATAACTTTTCTCAGGCTACTGCAGGTCCTGAAAAATGGCTACGTCAAAATCTTTTAAAAGGGCAGGCAGAGGCCAATCCAGAAAAGGCTAAAGCTGAGCTTTTAGAGGGTCTCAAAGATGGCTTGTTGGCTGATTTCTTAGACTTCTTAAGAGACCATCTAGGTCTAGCTCAGCGTGAATTTGCCAAGGCCAAATATCTAAATAATGTGTCAGATGCCATTAGCCTTCTTGAAGGAGCCTTGGCTAATGACCAAACGGATATGGAGGACCTGCTCAAACAACTTTTGACTTTGTCAGGAGGGACTGGTTTGACCAATATGACCCGTCCTAAAGACGAGGAACTTAAGGCCTACAAGGAAGCTTACAACAAGACCAAAAATGAGTTTGTGGCCCAGTTGCGAGAGATTGATACCCAACTAACGGTCCTCGAGGTTTTGACCAAGCATAATGATGACATCCTACCTCTGTTGGAGTTGCTTCAGGCCTTTGTACTTGATTTTTCGGATCAGTATTTACAGGCAAAGATTCAGGAAAATGCTTTTGAATTCTCGGATATTGCCCATTTTGCCATCCGTATTTTGGAGGAAAATCCAGAGGTGGCAGCTAGCTACCGTGACCGTTACCATGAAGTGATGGTAGACGAGTATCAGGACAATAGCCATACCCAAGAACGCATGTTGGAACTCCTCTCTAATGGTCACAACCGATTCATGGTGGGAGATATCAAACAATCCATCTATCGTTTCCGTCAGGCAGATCCTCAGATTTTTAACGGCAAGTTTCAGCTCTTCCTTGAAAATCCAGATGCAGGTAAGTTGATTCTCCTTAAAGAGAACTTCCGTAGTCAATCTGAAGTTCTTGATGCGACCAATGGTGTTTTCAGTCACCTCATGGACCAGGAAATCGGGGACATCCTCTATGACAAGACTCACATGCTGGTAGCGGGTAGCCAGAAGCAAAAAGAACCCCATCTTGAAAATGAGACAGAGGTTCTGATTTTCAATAGTGATGAAGGAAGTATGACTCCTGACGAAGAAGGTCCTGATCAACCTATTAGTAGCGGAGAGATTTCCTTGGTTATCAAAGAAATCATCAAACTTCACGAGCAGGGTGTACGTTTTGAGGACATTACCCTCCTAGCACCAACCCGTAATACCTATCTGGACTTGATGGCAAGCTTTGAGGAGCACGGAATTCCCTTGGTTCCTGACGAGTACAAGTCAAGCTACCTAGAGTCACTAGAAGTTATGATTATGTTGGACACCCTTCGTGCCATCAATAATCCTCTCAATGACTACGCCTTGGTTGCCCTCCTTCGTTCACCGATGTTTAACTTCAACGAGGACGATTTGGCTCGGATTGCTGTTCAGGCTGACAAAGGACAATTCTATGATAAGCTTTTTGCAGCTCATACTAAATCAGGACTTCATCCAGAAGTCGTGACGCAAGGACTGGAGGCCAAGTTGACTCTCTTCATTGAGACTCTGTCAGATTGGCGTGATTACAGTAAGTGGCACTCGCTCTATGACCTCATCTGGAAGATTTACGACGATCGTTTCTATTATGATTATGTTGGCAGTCTTCCACGAGCTGAGCAACGCCAGGCCAATCTCTACGCCCTTGCCTTGCGTGCCAATGCCTATGAAAAGACTGGCTTTAAGGGACTTTCTCGTTTTATTGGTATGATTGATAAAATCATTTCTAGCGGTAACGACCTAGAGGAAGTGACAGACTTGGTTCCCAAAAATGCCGTTAGCCTTATGACCATTCACAAGTCCAAGGGACTAGAGTTCAAGTATGTCTTTGTCTTGCAGATGAATCGCAAGTTCATTGGTCACAGCAAGGACGGACTGAGTGGTAAGTACATCATTAACCGTGAAAAAGGACTAGGCATTAAGTATCTAGCTGACCTCAAAGACCAGGTAAACACCAATTTGCCTAAGTTAAATGTTGTTCTCGAGACCTTAACCTTCCAGGAAAATCGTAGGGAAGAGCGTCGAGCAAGTATCTCAGAAGAGATGCGTCTGCTCTATGTTGCAATGACCCGTGCAGAGAAAAAACTCTACCTAGTTGGTAAGGGCAGTAAGGAAAAATTGACCCAGCAATTTGGCACAGATGTTGAAAATAATCGCCTACCAGTAGCTCTACGTGACCAAATTTCTACTTATCAGGATTGGGTTATGGCTTTGGATACTGCCTTTATGAGAAAGGATCTCAAGTTTACTGTTCGCTTTGTTGAGGCTGAGGAGTTGACTCCAGAGGCTATTGGTCAGGTTGAAGTTCAAGCGGCAGTAGATGCTGATGATCTCTCTAACAATCGCCAGACGGAAGACATTAAGCGTGCCCTAACTGTCTTAGAAAGTGTTGAAAAACTCAACCAGCTTTATGCACCAGCGATTGACCTTCCATCTGTGCGTACGCCTAGCCAGCTCAAAGCCTTCTACGAACCTGTCATGGATACCGAAGGGGTGGATATTATGGACAAGAAAGAGGAGGTGCAACCTCTTGAGACATCCACTAGCTTTGAGCTTCCAGATTTTGGGCAAAAAACGAAGGTCACTGGAGCTGCAGTTGGTTCAGCCACCCATGAACTCATGCAACGCTTGAGTCTTTCTGACAAGGTGACCCTCCAAGATTTGACACAGGCCTTGAGTCGAGTATCGGCAGATGATCAAGTCAAGGCGCGTGTGCAGTTAGAAAAGCTACTAGGCTTTTTTGACACCGAACTTGGAAAGCTCATTCTAGCTAACCGTGATAAGTTGCGTCGCGAAGCGCCATTTGCCATGTTGGCAGAAGATCCCGCTAGTAAAGAAGACTTTGTCGTCCGTGGTATTATCGATGGCTACCTTCTTCTTGAAGACCGTATTGTCCTCTTTGACTATAAGACAGACCGCTTCACTCAACCTGGTGAGCTTAAGGAACGCTACAAGGGGCAAATGAGCCTCTATGCTAAAGCCCTCAGTCAAGCCTATCAAATGGAAAAGATTGACAAATATCTTATTCTCCTAGGTGGAAAAAACTTGGAAGTCGTAGAAGTATAAGCTATAACATAACCATTCTTTCATAGTGAAAGAGTGGTTTTTTGTGTCTTAATACCACCAAAAAAGACCGGTGTGCACACACCAGTCTTTTCTGATAGATTTCCATCAGTATTGTAAGTTCGTTAAAATATTAGAGGATGGAAATAGTTATGAAAAAAAGTATCTTGTAGGTTGCTTAGGCCTACAAAGGTTATTATAACAAACTCATCTTAGTCTAAACAAGGTTAGAAAAATTAGAATTAAACACCGCAAACATTATTAGTTTTTAATAATCCAAGTCTATAACAGCTAAAAAATAGACAAAAAACGCCAGCATTAGACTGACGGTATTTGTTTAATTTAATCCTAATGTCAACTAATCAAAGGCACCACCCAATTGACCCAGGCCCAGGAAATAGGCATAACCAGAATCATGGATGGAATCATATCTGCTGTTGGGAATTGACGCAGTTTCATAATACGAAAACCGGTCGCAATCATGAGGAAGCCCCCGCAAGCCTTAAAGTCTCCAATCATGGCTTTTGTTGTTAGAGGGAGAATGAAACCAGCACTCACAAAGAGGAGGAAGAAAACGATAAATTGTGGAATGGCAATCATGGAGACGATGTAGCCTAGACTACAAGAGAAAATCATGGCTGTAAAGAAATCTAGGATAGATTTGGAAATCAAGATGGAAGCATCACCTGTCATCCCAGACTCAAGGCTCCCGTAAATTCCTGTACCACTCGCACAAAAAAGGACGATAACTGTCAAGAGCTGCGCATAAAACTCATCGTGAGCTAACCCTATTTGTTTGCTTGGTGTAATCTTGGACAAGCCTTTTTCCATAAGCCCAGCTCCCTTGTTGATGAGGTTCCCAAACTTTAGGGCCAGTCCAATAATGGTACCGATAACTACTGCGAAGATAACTGCAGGCATATTAACCATATTCATAATAGCACTAATCCCCATAACCATAGAGGCTAGGCCAAAGATAAGGTTAAGATTGTCCTTGAAATCGTCTCTGAGATAGTCCCCGAAGAGACCTCCAGCGATTCCTCCTAAAATAATAGATAGCGAGTTGATGATAATTCCAGTTGGCACTTGTGATTTTCCTCCTATTTGTTTTAAATACTATAAGTTTAGCATTATCAAAGACCGAATGCAAAATTGTCTTGTTTTTACAAACGTTTTCTTGAAATTGTACCTTTGAAATGATACAATAAATGAGAAGGTAACGAAATAGCCTTATCTAAATCTATTGCCGATATTATTAGAGTATTGTTCATAAAAAAAACAAGGTAATAACTCTAATTTATAATCTAATATAAAGTGTAAAATGAGACTATTGTTAAATAGATTCTCAAGAAAGGATAAAAGATGATTCGTTTTGAACACGTAACGAAACGTTATGAAGATAAAGATGCTCTCTCAGATCTTAACCTCGAGATTCGAGATGGGGAGATTTTTGGGCTGATTGGTCACAATGGAGCTGGTAAGACCACGACCATTTCCATTTTGACGTCTATCATTGAAGCTAGCTACGGTGAAGTTTACGTCGATGATATGGCCCTCAGTCAACATCGTGATGCTATCAAGAAAAAAATCGCTTATGTGCCAGATTCACCGGACCTATTCCTAAATTTGACGGCCAATGACTATTGGTACTTCTTGACACGTATCTATGATTTGGAAGCTAGTCAGGTTGAGGAACGTTTGATTGATCTCATGGCTACCTTTGACCTAACGGAAAGTCGCTATAACCTTATTTCTTCCTTCTCTCACGGTATGCGTCAGAAGGTTGTTGTCATCGGTGCCCTTTTGGTTAATCCACAGATTTGGGTTTTGGATGAGCCTCTGACTGGTCTGGATCCACAGGCGTCTTATGATTTGAAGGAAGCCATGCGTCATCATGCCAAGGAAGGTAATAGTGTCCTTTTCTCAACCCACGTTTTAAGTGTAGCTGAGCAGCTCTGTGATCGTATTGCTATTTTGAAGAAAGGAAAACTTATCTTCCAAGGGTCTCTAGCTGAACTGAAGTCTCAGTACCCTGACAAGGATTTGGAAACTATTTATCTGGAAATGGCTGGACGTAAGATTGAGGAGGTATAGTCATGAACTGGAACCATGTTTGGGAGCTTTTTAAAATCAATCTCCTCTACGCTAATCCTCAAGCAGTAACTAACCTACAGAAACGTCAGGAGAAAAAGAAAAAAGCCAATTTCTCCATCGTTAATGCCATGCTTAGACAACAACTCTTGATTCTAGTTGTTTTTACGGTTGTCTATAGCTATCTTTTTGTAGGTGTCGATTATAAGGCCAATCCTGGAGTCTTAACCCTATATCTCTTGACATTTTCAATCATGGGGGTTCTCCAGACCTTCACGGCTCTTTATAGTACCTTTTATGACAGTAAGGATAGCAAGGCTTATCTGCCTCTTCCCTTGAAGCCAGCGGAAGTTTTTTTGGCCAAGACCTTGTCAGGTTCTATGGTCGGGATGACCTTCATGGTGCCTATCCTTAGTCTTCTTATCCTAGCTTACTGGCAATTTATTGGCCCATTGGGGATAGTCGTCGGGCTTCTGACCTTTATCGTTTCTCTCTTTATCAATCTCGTTTTTTCAGTGATTCTGTCTAATAGTATTGGAACGCTGATTGTTCGCAGTTCTCATAAAAAGCTCTATTCAACCATTTTGATGACCCTGTCAACCCTATTGATTATGTTGCCTATTATGATGGTTGGTTTTATTAAAGGCTATGTTGATGGTGCTGGACAAGCCAATTTTCCCTTGCTTCCTTATCTAAGAGGTTACTATGATGTCGTAGCTGCCCCTCTATCTCCAGAGGCCCTGCTAAATTTCTATCTTCCTCTTATCTTAGTGCTTATCTTGGGCTTTTGGTTTTATAAGGTCAGAATGCCTCGTTATTTCCACGAAGCCATTTATAACCAAAAGGCTAGAAAGCCTCAGGCCAAAGCTGTTACTCGAAGCCAAAGACAGGTCTTGATTCGCCATCATTTATCTACTTTGGGAAATTCAACCCTCATTATCAATACCTATGTGGTACCAGTCTTATATATGATCATGTTAGGTGGGGGTGCGGTATTTTTGAAAGATCTGGGTCCAGACTATTTCGGACTCCTGCTTTTGGTCGGAATTGCCTTTGGTTTCTTTTCAGCTCAACCAACAAGTTTTCTTGGTGTAGCAACATCCTTAGAGGGGACAAACTTTGACTTTATTCGTAGCCTACCAATCAATACGGGTGACTATCTTCGTCAAAAGTTTTGGCTTTTCTATAGCTTGCAAGTCGGTGTTTCCCTCTTATTAGGAGGACTTGGTTTAATATTCTTGGCTCATCTCCATCTTATTTTGGTGGCAAGTTTCACTCTTGGTTTTCTCGTAACAACCTATCTTGTAGGTGGCTATTACTTTGAACGTGACCTTAAATTGTTGGAAGTGAATTGGCAGGAAGTTACCCAGCTCTTCAATCGAGGTGGCGGACAGTGGCTCTATATGGGTATCTTTATTCTTACAATTTTCATCGCTGCCTTGCTAGGAGGTATTGTCTTCTTTGCAAGTAAGTTCTGGATTGCCCTAGTAGTCAATGCTATAGTATCTGGGCTTATAGCTTTAGTTGTACTAATCGTTTATATCTTTGTTGATCGCAGACGTTGGAAACGTATTAGAGCCATGTTTTTTGCCTAGTACAAACTGTTTAAAGAGTCTCTCCGATTGGAGGGATTCTTTTTTACTGAAAATCCTTAATATGTAAACTTATGCATTATATATGTCAAAATACCTGAATTTAGTGTATAATCATAAACATGAAACGAAATTTTGACTCAGTAAAACGCCTGGTTATCAAAATCGGGACTAGTTCTCTGGTTTTACCATCAGGGAAAATTAATCTTGAAAAAATCGATCAATTAGCTTTTGTCATTTCTAGCTTGCATAATAAGGGAATTGAGGTTGTCCTCGTATCCTCTGGTGCCATGGGCTTTGGTCTAAATGTTCTAGACCTTGAGAAACGCCCAGCAGAAGTTGGTAAGCAACAGGCTGTCTCAAGTGTAGGGCAGGTGGCTATGATGAGCCTTTATTCGCAGGTCTTTTCACATTACCAGACCAAGATATCTCAGTTGCTTTTGACGCGTGATGTGGTTGAGTATCCTGAGAGTTTGGCCAATGCCATCAATGCCTTTGAGAGCCTCTTCGAGCTTGGGGTTGTCCCGGTTGTTAATGAAAATGACGCTGTCAGCGTAGATGAAATGGACCATGCGACTAAGTTTGGAGACAATGACCGCTTGTCTGCTATCGTTGCTAAGATTGTTGGTGCAGACCTACTTATCATGCTGTCAGATATTGATGGGCTCTTTGATAAGAACCCAAATGTTTATGAGGATGCGACCCTTCGTAGCTATGTCCCAGAGATTACCGAGGGAATTCTGGCCTCAGCTGGTGGTGCCGGTAGTAAATTTGGTACGGGTGGTATGATGAGTAAGATTAAATCCGCCCAGATGGTTTTTGAAAATCATAGCCAAATGGTTTTGATGAATGGTGAAAATCCACGTGACATCCTTCGTGTCCTAGAAGGAGTCAAGATTGGTACACTCTTTAAACAGGAGGGCTAAGATGACATATATCGATACACTAGGCCAACAGGCCAAGGTGGCAGGTCGTCAGATTGCTAAATTATCAACAGCAGCTAAAAACGACCTTCTAAATCAGGTAGCTAAAGCTCTAGTAGCTGAGAGTGCCTATATTATCACTGAAAATGCTAAGGATATGGCAAATGCCAAGGAAAATGGTATTTCAGAGATTATGCAAGATCGTTTGCTCTTAACGGAAGACCGTATCGCAGGGATTGCTGAGGGTGTCCGTCAGGTGGCAGATCTTCAGGACCCAATCGGTCAAGTGGTTCGTGGCTATACGAATCTGGATGGTCTCAAAATCGTTCAAAAGCGTGTTCCTATGGGTGTTATTGCTATGATTTTTGAGAGCCGTCCCAATGTCTCAATCGATGCCTTTAGCCTTGCCTTTAAAACCAATAATGCCATCATTCTCCGTGGAGGTCGTGATGCCATCAATTCCAACAAGGCCTTGGTTACAGTAGCCCGTAAGGCTTTGGAAAATGCAGGTATCACAGCAAATGCTGTTCAGCTAGTTGAAGACACCTCTCATGAGGTAGCAGAGGAACTCATGGCGGCGACCAAGTATGTAGACTTGCTCATTCCTCGTGGTGGCGCCCGTCTCATCCAAACGGTTAAAGAAAAAGCCAAGGTTCCTGTCATCGAAACGGGTGTTGGTAACTGTCATATTTATGTGGATAAATATGCTGACTTAGATATGGCGACACAGATTGTCATCAATGCCAAAACCCAACGACCAAGTGTTTGTAATGCTGCAGAATCTCTCGTCGTTCATGCTGATATTGCGGAAGACTTCTTGCCTCATTTAGAAAAAGCTATTTCAAAAGTTCAGGCTGTTGAGTTCCGTGCGGATGAAACGGCTTTGAAACTTATGGAAAAAGCTGTATCAGCTTCTCCAGAAGATTTTGCGACAGAGTTTCTTGACTATATCATGTCTGTTAAAGTAGTAGATAGCCTTGATGAGGCCATTGATTGGATTAATACTTACACGACATCGCATTCAGAGGCTATTGTGACTCAGGATATTAGTCGTGCTGAGCAATTCCAAGACGATGTTGACGCTGCAGCTGTCTATGTTAATGCTTCAACCCGCTTCACAGATGGATTCGTCTTTGGACTAGGTGCTGAAATCGGAATTTCAACTCAGAAAATGCACGCTCGTGGTCCAATGGGACTTGAGGCCTTAACCTCAACCAAGTTCTATATTAACGGACAAGGACAAGTTAGAGAATAAACCATCAAGCTCCATGAAGGAGCTTTTTTAAGTTGGTTTGCTAGACGACAGGCCTTCTGATATACTGGTGGTATCAAGAATGAGGAGATTTTGCCATGTTTAAAGCTTATAAGAAGTATTGGATGGGCTATTTCGATTTTACGGGACGTTCAAGCCGCTCAGATTATTGGTTGGCAGTTTTAGCAAATACTATAGTAACTATCATTTTATTTAGCATAGTTATAGTTGTAACTGTTTTTGATAGTCCGAATAGTCATTATCATATTATTTTTATATTATTGTATTTGCTTGCAATGCTATATTTCTTTGCTAACTATATTCCATCTATTGCCCTTCAGGTGCGTCGCTTGCGTGATGCTGGTTTTCATTGGGCATTGATTTTCTTAAGCTATGCGCCTGTTATAGGTGATATCGTACTGTTGGTTTTGTTTTGTCAACCCACAAAAGTAGAATTTCCTTTCAACCAGTTCAATAATCCACCACAATAATAATGACTTAACAGCCTTGCGAGGCTGTTTTTTAGTTGATTTGTCAATCTTCCCTTCTCTTGCTACACTGGGAGTATCATAAAAAAGGGGGATTTTATTATGATTGAAGCCTACAAAAAATTTTGGAAGGGCTATGTCGATTTCAAGGGCCGTTCAACACGTTCAGATTATTGGCTTAATGTGCTTGCGCAATGTTTGGTTTTTTTACTTTTCGGTTTCTTACTTATATTAATCATGATTTTAGGGGGAGATCCGGCAACGTATACTTCTGACGCATATAGTTTTCAAATGATTTTGATCTATATTGTATTGTCAGCTTTAGGAATATATATGTTAGCCTTACTGATACCTTCCATTGCAATCATGGTACGTCGTCTAAGAGATAGTGGCTACCATTGGGCTTTGATATTTTTAGCGTTGATTCCCTACCTTGGTAGTTTTATTATTTTTATCTTAACCTTGCAACCAACAAAGGTAGAATTACCATTCAATAATTTGAATAATCCACAACAATGATAAGTATTTAGCAGCCTAGTATGGCTGCTTTTTCGTCAATTTGTCAAATTCTTTTTTTATTGCTATACTATAAGTATCAAAAAATGAGGAGATTTTATTATGATCGAAGCTTATAAGAAGTTTTGGAAGGGCTATGTAGATTTTGAGGGCCGTTCAACACGTTCAGATTACTGGTTTGCATATTTGGCAAATATGTTAACAGTTATTGCTTTTTATGTGTTGCTCGCAATCTTTGGAGGCATTGCAAGTGCGACAGAATCAAGCTTTTTGGCTGTTATTTCATTTATCATCCTATTTATCTTTTTTGCCTTTGGTATTGCTGCTATCTTACCTGGTATTGCTGTAACAGTTCGCCGTTTGCGTGATGCTGGCTACAATTGGCCGTATATTTTTATTTCTTTAATCCCATTTGTAGGTCCTATTATCTTCATTGTGTTGTTGTGTAAACCAACTAAAGTTGATTATCCATTTAACAACTTCAATAATCCTCAGCAATAATAATGACTTAACAGCCTCGCTAGGCTGTTTTTTAGTTGATTTGTCACTTGTTATACTGGAAGTATCATAAAAAAGGGGGATTTTATTATGATTG